>NZ_DASVYD010000018.1:0-15838 GCF_036392335.1 Vitreimonas sp. | reverse complement strand
GCAGGTGGCCAGTCGGATGCGGCAGGCCAACCTGGCCGAAGTCATGGGCCGCATGGAGCCGACGCGCGCGCGTGAGCTGACGCAAATGCTGGCTGATCGCGCACGTCCGCCGACGAACGGCGACGCTTTGCTGCAACGCTCGCGCGCGGCGGGCGGAGCTGCGGCAGCCCCCGCGCAAAATGGCGGCGGGTAAACGCCCGGTTAACGTCGTGCGGTGACATTTGGGGGTGAACGCGCTCACAGAATGAAGTCCTTGCGCTCTCCGATGGCGATCGCCGCGGCCGCGATAATCGCGGCGCCGCCGGTCGTCGCGCAGCCGATGCAGCTGACCGTGCCGGCGGAAACGCCAGCGCCAGCGCCTGCGCCTGCGCCTGCGGCTGACGAGACGCAAGCCGTTGCGCCGGCATCTGCTGCGAGCGCGCCCAGCGACGCGCCGCTGGAGCCCATTCGCGGCTCGACGCCGGTGCCGCCGAACGTCAGCGTCGCCGAAGCCCCCGCGTCACCGCCCGCATCACCGCCACCGCCACCGCCGCCGCCGGCTCCACCGCCGCCGCCAGCGCCTCGCCCGGTCGCGCCGCCGCCAGCGCAGCGCTTCGCGCCCGCACCGACCGCGACGGTGGATGTCGGTGTTCAAGATGCATACACCCGTCTCGCGTTTCGCTTCGAAGCGCCGACGACGGTGACGCCGTTGCTGCAGGGCAATCGGCTGGAACTCCGCTTTTCGCGCGCCGCTGATATCGACCTCGCGGAAATTCGCTCAAGCCTGCCGCGCTATGTGCGCGACGTCCGCCGTCTCAGCGCCGCTGGCGCCCCGGTGCGGCTTCAACTGACACTCGACGCCGGCGTGCGGCAGCGCCATTTCGTCGATGGCAATCGCGTCGTCGTTGATCTGCTGACGCCGCCGGTCGAGACGAACCAGCCCGCGCCAACGCAGCCGACACAAGCGGCGGCTGCGACGCCCACTGTGCCGATGCGGCCCGTGAACGGCGTTGGCCAAGTGCGCTTGGTCGAAGAGGCGAACGTCACGCGCGTGACGGTGACTTGGCCTGCGCCCGCCCGCGCTGCCGCGTTTCGGCGCGGAGAAGCAATCTGGATTCTCTTCGATGCGACGGGGCGCGTGAATCTCGACGGCGTGGCCCGGGCCGGCCGGCGCCACCAAGACGTGGAGGTGGTGCAAGGCGAAGGCGTGATCGGCCTGCGCATTGCCGCACAGCCGGATGTGCAAGTGGCGGCATCTGCAAACGATGCGTCGTGGACCTTCACACTGGGCCCGCGCGCGGATGCGGGAACGCCCGCGCCGCTGTCGCGCGAGGTGACGCCGGATGGCCGCGGCCGACTTGTCGCACGCTTTGGCCGTGAGGGCGTGGTGCGTTATGTGCGCGACCCGGAAGTCGGCGACCGGATCGCTGTGGCGTTGCTCAGCGGCCCGCCGCGCGGCATCGATGCCCGTCGCGCCACGGTCGAAGCCGCCGTTTTACCGGCGGCGCAAGGCGCGGTGGTGGAGACGCGCGCCGACGGCGTGACTATCGCCTTCGACGGCGGCGACTTGGTTGTCTCGCGTGACGAAGGCCTGATCGCTTCTGGGGCGCAGGCGCAGACCGCAGGCGAATTGAGCGCCGCGATGCTTGAAGCCGCGATGACGGAGGGGGACACCGGACCTGGCTCGGCGCAGCCCGGCATGACGCTGGCGCAGGTGCGCGAACAGATTGATGAATTGTCGCGTCGCGCCGCCAACGAAGGCGTCGGCGAAGGTGCGCCGACAACCGCGCGCATGGCGCTGGCGCGTTTCCTGTTGCAGAACGATTTCGCGCCCGAGGCCTTAGGCGCCTTGCGCGTCGTCGCCATCAATCAAGGCGAAATGGCCGAACTCGACCCCGAGTATCGCCTGATGCGCGCCGCTGCGAACGTGATGATGGGGCGCGCTGGCGCGGCGGATGCCGACCTCACAGCGTCGACCTTGGCGTCCAACCCTTCGGCTGCGCTGTGGCGCGGGTATGCAGCGTCATTGCGCAAGGATTGGCCGGCGGCGCGCCGCGAGCTCGAGCGCGGCGCCGGGGCCTTGGAAGAACACCCGCCCGCTTGGCGCGCGCGCTTTCAATTGGCGCTTGCGCGGGCGGCGTTCGAACTGAACGACCACGCCGCAGCGGAGACGGCGGCGCGCGCCGCCATGGGCCAGGCGCGTGACGCCTCGATGCGGTTGCAGGCCCGCTTGATTGAGGCGCGCGTGCTGGGCGCCCGCGGGCAAACGCAGCAAGCGCTGACGATCTTCGACGAATTGTCGCGTGCACGCGACGAGGAAGTGGCGGTTGGCGCAAGCGTGGAGGCCATTCGCCTGCGCCGCCAAGCCGGCTTGATGCGTGCCGTCGATGCGGTCGAACCGCTCGAGGCGCTTCGTTTCCGTTGGCGCGGCGACGCGACCGAGCTCGCCATCGTCGGCATGCTGGGCGAGGCGTATTCCGAACTCGGCCGTTGGCGGGAAGCGTTAGCGACGATGCGCATCGCCGCCGACCGTTTCCCGAGCGATCCTGCCGCGCGCCAATTGCGCGCCGACATGACCAATCTGTTCGAGCGCCTCTTCTTGGACGGGGAGGCCGATCGCCTGGAGCCGATCCAGGCCCTCGGACTTTTCTACGAGTTCAGCGACCTGACTCCGGTCGGCCCCAACGGCGATCGCATCGTGCGCCTGTTGGCCGGGCGCTTGGTCCATGTCGATCTGCTCGAGCAAGCCGCGCAATTGCTGCAATATCAGGTCGATGAGCGTCTGATGGGGCTGAGCAAGGCGCAGGTCGCGGCTGATCTCGCCGCCATATATTTGATGGATCAAAAGCCGGATCAGGCGTTGGTGGCGCTTTCCACGACGCGCATCGCGAACATGCCAGCCAGCCTGCTGGGCGATCGGCGCATTCTGGAAGCACGGGCGCTGCTCGATCTGGGGCGCCTCGACAGCGCCGCTGAATTGGTTGAGCGCGACCGCAGCGAGGATGCGCAGCGCGTTCGCGCGGAAGCCGCGTGGCGGGCCCGGGATTGGCAACGCGCGTCGGCCGAGCTGCGTACGCTGCTTGGCATGCGCAACCGCGCGCAGCCGCTGGATGCGCATGGCCGCGAAGCGGTGTTGCGCGCAGCCGTGGCGTTGACGCTCGCCAACAACACCGAGGGCGTGCGCGCGCTCTATCGCGAATACGCCGGCGACATGGCCAACACGCCGGAGGCGGTTTCGTTCGAGGTCGTGGCTTCAGGCGTGCAATCGGATGGCTCGGCTATTCGCGACGTCGCTCGCGCGGTGGCGCGCACGGATTTGATGGGCCGCTTCATGGAGCGCCTGCGCGCGCGCATGACCGAAGAGGCGGCGCAAACCGCCGCGAACACGGCGCCGACGACGCCCGCGCCCGCAGCGCCCACGCCCGGTCAGCCTGCGGCGCCGCCGCCACAAGCGGCGACCGCGCCCACACCCTCGCGGCCAACCCCCGCCGCTGGCGCGTAACGCTCCATCTTCAGCGAAGAATGCGCTAAGACTCATCGCGTGATTTCCGTGATCATCCCCACGCAGAATTCCGCGCACTTGTTGCGGCGCGCTTTGCCGCCGCTCGTCGATGGTGTTGCGCATGGCCTGGTCAGGCAGGTGATATTGGCCGATGGCGGTTCGGTCGACGATACGCGCGCGATCGCCGACGCCGCCGGCTGCGACATCGTCTCGGCGCTGGGCGATCGCGTCGCGCGCCTGCGCGACGGCGCGGCGTACGCCAAGGGCGCATGGTTGCTTTTTCTTCCGCCTGAGACTGTGCTCGCGCCAGGCTGGGCGGGCGAGGTTGAGCGCTTTGTGGCGCATCCCAACGCGGCGCAGCGCGCCGCTGTGTTCAAGCTGAGTCTGGATAATGACGCCGGCGGCGCATCCCTGGCGTGGACGCGCTTTAGGTCACGGTGGCTGAAGCGGCCGAGCATCGAGCAAGGCCTGCTGCTCTCACGCACGCTGTATGATCAAATCGGCGTTTATGGCGACGACATCGCGCGCCGCATTGGCGGGCGGCGCCTATTCGAACTCAACGCGGAAGTCGTGGTTCAGCGTGACGCCGTACGGGAATCGAGCGGCGTATAGATCGCTGCGCCGCCGCCGGCTACGCGATCCAGCTCCGGCGTCGGCTGGCCGTAGCTCCTGCGGCAGAGCGCCATATGCGAGAGCGCACGTTCGGCGTAGTCGCGGCTTTCGGCGCGCGGCAGCATTTCCAGCAGCAACAGGGGATCGATGTCAGCCGGCTGCGTCGCCACCCAACGCGAGAGCCAACCCGGCCCGCCATTATACGCGGCGAACACACGGCCGAGGTCGCCGTCATTGTGGAATTCGGTCATCAGCCATTCGATGTAATCTTGGCCAAGACGCATATTGAGGCCCGGCTCGAACAACGGCGCTGGGTTGCGGCGATAATTGTGGGCGCGATCCATGTCGCGCGCCGTGGACGGCAGCAGCTGCATTAAGCCACGTGCGTTTGAAACGCTGACCGCCTTCGGGTTGAAATAGCTCTCTTGGCGCACGATCGCGTAGATCAAGGCGCGATCGAGCGAGAAGCCGTTGTCTGGCTCGAACGAGGTTGCGGGACAGAAGCCGGCGGCGACATCGCGGCCGCCATATTCGGCGGCGCGCAATTGCGCGGCGGGCGCTTGCAGCGCGATCGCAAGCGCCAGGAAGGTGCGGTCGTCGCTCGACGAGAGATCACCGTGCAGGCGGCGCAGTTCGAGTTCAACTTCCGACAAACGACCCAATTGCGCCAAGGCCGCGGCGCGGCGCGCGGCGGGATAACGCTCGACGAAGCGCGTGAGATCTTCGCTGCTGACCTGCGGCGCGTCGAAATTCAGCGCGCTATCACGGCCGAGATGCGCTTCGGCTAACTGGCCGTAGAAGGTCCAGGGGCGTTGCGCCGCGGCTTCGAGGTGGTCAACGACACCTTGCGTTTCGCCTGCGGCCAGGCGCGAGCGTGCGGCCCAGTAATGCACGCCGGCAAAGGCCCAACCGCCATGGTGCGGCCATTGCGCCGAAGCTTCGAATTGGCGGATCGCTTCCGCATAATTGTGCTCGCGGAAAGCGATGAGGCCGAGCTGCCATTGCGCCTGACCGGCGCGCGGGCCATCGACCTGCGCGTACGCGATTGAACGCGCGCCATCCATGTCGCCGATGCCGATGCGTTCGGCGATGCGCTCGATCGCGACGCGCGCTGCGGCGCTGTCGCCGATGATGGCGGGCGGCGTACCGGGAAGGCGACGCGAGCCGCCGCGTTGCGGATCGGGGGCGCGCGTGCCGTTGCGGCGGGCGCGGCGCGAGCGTGAATCCATGGCGCGATCATGAACCGCATTGGCCATGCCATAATCGCCATAGCGATTGAGCCAGCTTGTGTATTCGCTCCACGAGCCGCGATAGGCGCGCGTCAGCAACATCCGCCCGCGCACCACGCCTTCGAGCACATCGTCCTCGGCCCGATTCAACGCTGCGCTGACGCCGCGCCAATTGCCGGCCTCGATCGCTTCGAACGCGGCGCGGTAGGCGGCTTCATCTTGTTCCGTGAGCGCCACGATGTGCGGGCGCTGATCTTGGGCCGCGGCCGGCGCGACAATTGCGGCGGCGACGCCAAAGGCGGCGAGGGCGGTGCGAAACGTCATCGAGGCCTTCCGGCAAAATCCAGCGATCAAGGGCGAGCCCCCCGTGCGACGCCCAGCTCCTCGAGCCAGGCCTCGGCCAGCAAAAGGTCCACCCACGCCTGCCGCTTCTGCTGCGGCTGACGCAGGAGATATGCGGGATGAAGCATGACCAGCGCGTTGACGGGCGCCTCTAACCCCTCCCGCGTGTAATTTAACTTACGTCCACGCATCCGGGTCACGGCGTCGTCGCGGCGAAGCACGGTCTGGGCGGCGGCCTTGCCGGTGAGGATGAGGAGTTTCGGGCGGGACAATTCGATGAGGCGCTCCACGAACGGCAGGCAGGCCACGATCTCGCCCTGTGTCGGATCGCGATTGCCCGGAGGGCGCCAGTATATTGTGTTTGAAATCAGAACGTTGTTAGTTCGGCTGAGGCCAATTTGAGCCAGCATCCGGTCGAGTAATTGGCCCGAGCGGCCAACAAACGGCTTGCCTTGCTCATCCTCCTCCTTGCCCGGCGCCTCGCCGATGAGCAGGACCGGGGCATCATCGACGCCATCCGAGAAAACGGTATTCCGAGCCGTCTTCTTTAGGGCGCACCCGTCGAAGTTCTCCACAGCCGCGCGAAGCTCCGCGATCGTTCGGGCGGATGCGGCCATCGCCTTGGCGGTCTCGACCGGCGCGTCCGGCGTCTTCGCCTTTGGCTTGGGTTTGGAAACCGGGGCGTTGGCTGCGCGCGCGGGGGCGGCAGCCGGCGCCGCCGCGTAAACAGCCTCGGCCTCGTCCATGTCGACGCCCGCTGCGCGCCAGAAGGCCAAGAGGGCGCGGGCGGCGGGCTGGGCGAGGTCTGCGTCCATCTATCTATTGTGCCGGGACTCGGAGGAAACGACAAAGCTTCACATCGCCTTGCGCGGGTTGTTTGCAGCTTTGATAAAGCGTGGGAGGACGCTTGTCGGGCTTGATGGAATTTGAAGGGATGGAAATGGCCGAGGAAGAGATCGCACGGGAAGCGATGGAATACGACGTCGTCATTATTGGCGGCGGGCCGGCAGGGTTGTCGGCTGCGATCCGGCTGAAACAGCTTGCGGCCGAGGCCGGTGCGGAAGTCTCCGTCGCGGTGCTGGAGAAGGGCGCGGAAATCGGCGCGCATATTCTCTCGGGCGCGGTGATTGATCCGAGTGGCTTGAACCAGCTCATTCCGGATTGGAGGGAAAAGGGCGCGCCGCTCGAAACCCAAGTGACGAGCGATCAATTCAAATTCCTCGGTCCAGCAGGCGCGGCCGACCTTCCCACCTTCATGATGCCGCCGCTGATGAACAATCACGGCAATTATATCGGCTCGCTGTCGAACCTCACCAAATGGCTCGCTGGCGAAGCGGAGGCGCTTGGCGTTGAAATCTATCCGGGCATGGCGGCGTCCGAGCCCGTGTATGACGAGAACGGCGCACTGAAGGGCGTTGTCGCCGGCGTGTTCGGCATCGCCAAGGATGGCCACAAGAAGCCAGATTATCAGCCGGGCATGGAGCTGCACGGCAAATACGTGCTGATCGCGGAAGGCGTGCGCGGCTCGCTCGCGAAAGTGCTGCAAAATCGCTACAAACTGGCCGAGAAATCGGAGCCGCAAAAGTTCGGCATCGGCATCAAGGAATTGTGGGAAGTGCCGGCCGACAAGCACAAGCCCGGCGCCGTCGTCCATACTGTCGGTTGGCCGCTTGACAGCAAGACTGGAGGCGGTTCGTTCCTCTATCATTGGGGCGAGCGCTTTGTGTCCGTCGGCTACGTCGTGCACCTGAACTACAAGAACCCGTACCTCTCGCCGTTCGACATCTTCCAGCAGCACAAGCTGCATCCCGAAATCAGCCAACACCTCGAAGGCGGCAAGCGCATCGCTTACGGCGCGCGCGCGATTACTGAAGGCGGCTTGCAGTCGGTGCCGAAGCTCGCGTTTCCGGGCGGCGCCTTGATTGGCTGCTCAGCCGGCTTTGTGAACGTGCCCCGCATCAAGGGCAGCCACAACGCCATGAAGACGGGCATGATGGCCGCGGAGGCCGCGTTCGAAGCGATCCAAGAAGGCCGCCAACGCGACACGCTCGACGCCTATGAGCAGGCGTATCGTGAAAGCGAGGTCTATAAGGACCTCAACCGCGTGCGCAACGCTAAGCCTTTACTGTCACGTTTTGGCGCCTTCTGGGGCGGCGTGCTCGGCATGTTCGATATGTGGACGACGACTTTGCTGGGTGGCGTCTCGTTCTTCGGCACGTTGAAGCATGGCAAGGCCGATTACGCGTCGCTTGAGAAGGCCAGCAAGCACAAGCCGATCGCGTATCCGAAGCCGGACGGCGTGCTCACCTTCGACAAGCTGTCTTCGGTCTATCTCTCGAACACCAACCACGAGGAAGATCAGCCGGCGCACCTGACGCTTAAGGACCCCACAATCCCGATCAAGGTGAACCTCCCTGAATACGCCGAGCCGGCGACACGATATTGCCCAGCTGGCGTGTACGAAGTGCTTTATGATGATGCAGGGGCTAATCCGCGCTTCCAGATCAACGCGCAAAACTGCGTTCACTGCAAAACGTGCGATATCAAAGACCCAAGTCAGAATATCAATTGGGTGACGCCGGAAGGCGGCGGCGGTCCGAACTACGCGAACATGTGACCGCGCGAAATGACGACAGCCGCGCAAGCGGTGGAAAGGACAAAGCATGCGTTGGGCGATCCTGGCGGCGACGATTGCGACAATGGGCTATGCGGGCGCGACGAATGACGTGTTCGCGGCGCCCCAGGCCGGGGCCGCTGAAGAGCCGGCGTCGGCCGTGGCGCAAGGCGTGTCGACATCGGAGCTTTTGCGCTCGACCTCGCCGCCGAACGCCGCCGTCGATCGCACCTATGCTGAGCCGCAGGATGCGCTGAAGCAGGCTGACATCGACTACCTAGTCCGCGAAGGCCGCCGCCAATTGGCGGACGGTTCGACTGACGCGATCTGGATCATGGCGGTGTTCGCCGACGACATGGCGGCCAACCGCTACGCCGATGCGCGCGAGGTTCTGCGCCGCTCGCCCGGCGGCTTGAACAGCGGCATCGCGGATATGCTGGAGCCGTTCTTGTTGGCGGCCGAAGGGCGTGTGGATCGCGGCGTCGAGCGCGTGGACGCCGCAGCGGATAATTTGCCGGCGCCGTTGCCGGAGGTGGCGCGCGCGCTTGTGTTTGAATCCGCCGGCCGATTGCAGGAAGCCGCGGCGGTGTATGCGCTGATGGTGGAGCGTCTCGACACCACGCCGCCCGGCGATGACGAGCCGCAGACGACGGAGGAATTCGAGCGCGCGCTGGCCGCACCGCGGGTCACACATGCAGTGTATCGCGCCGCGCTCGTGAGCCATCGCCTGGGACGTCGCGAAGAGGCGCAACGCTATTATGACATTGTCCGCGGCTTCGCGCCGCGTTCGGCGGATCTCGAAGCCAACGTCGCGCGCTTGCAGGCGGGCCAGCCGCCCTTCGAAGCGGCGCTAACGCCGGTCAGCGCGACAGGGCGTTGGCTGCTGTTCCTGTCCGAATACCTAACCCAGGCCGAGATGCTCTCGCAAATGTTGTCGCAGCAAGCGCCGCAAGAAGGGTTCGCTTCAGTCAATGGCGCAGCTCTCCTGCAACTGGGCGTGCTGATGGCGGGCGACGCCAACGATTGGCGTCTGTACGCGGCGCAACAGGCACTGGGCGTGCCCGGTGGTCTGGATGGCGCGCAGCGCATCATCGACCAAGTCGCCGCCGACAGCGTGTTCGCGCCGGATGCGGAGATCGTGCGCGCATCCATCCAGTTGGAGCGCAATGATGATGACGCGGCCATTGCCGCGGCCGAGCGCGCGTTGGCTTTGGCAGGCGATCGGTGGGGCGTCATCGCCTCTGTCGGCGACATCTATCGCCGCGCGGGTCACGCAGATCGCGCGATTCCAGCTTTCAATCGCGCGCTTGAAATGGCGCAGACCCCGGAAGATCGCGCCGACGTGCTTGGCTGGCGCGCTTACGCTCACCGTTTCGCCGGCAACATTTCCGCCGCCAGCGCCGACGCCCGCGCCGCCTACGAGATCGATCAGAGTGTTGATACGCGACTGCTTTATGTGTCGATCTTGATGGACGATCCGAACGGCTGGCGTGACGGCGTGGCGATGGCGCGCGCGCTCTTCGCGGAGCAACCGGATTCGGTGATGCGTCTGAACGCGCTCGGCTACGCGCTGATCCAACGACCGGAAGGTCTTGAGGAGGGCTATCGGCTGTTGTGGCGCGGCTTCAATTTCGGGCAGACCGATTACGCCGTCGTCGATAGTCTCGGCTGGGCCTATTATCTCTATGGCCATTTCGAGCAGGCGCGTGCGCTGATCGAACGCGCCAACGATTTGTCGGTGAACGAACCGAACGCGGAAGTTCTCGACCACTTGGGCGACATCTATTGGCGTCTGAACCGTCGCGATGACGCACGCACGGCTTGGCGTCAGGCGCTGGACGCGCGTCCCGACGCTTTGCGTCGCCGCGAGCTCGAACAGAAAATCGCGCGCGGCATGACGACGCCAGCGCCGCGCCGCCGGGAATTGCCGCAGGTGAATCTCCCAGATGCGCCGTCGCAGCGGGAAGAGCTTTGATGTGGCGCGTGGCGCTGCTTGCCGCCAGCGTGAGCTTGGCGGCCTGTGCGACGACCCCTCCGCCCGCGTCGCGTTCCGGCGCCTACGCGGACTATCTGATCGGCCGCATCGCCAACATGAGCGACGATTATGACATCGCCGCCGACCGCTACTTCGCGGCGCTGTCGCGGGCGCCGCGCGATCCGGCGCTCCTGAACGGCGCTGTTGTCGCTACGCTTGCGTCGGGAGACCTGGAACGCGCCCGTCGCGCGGCGCGCATGGCGCCATTGGCGGATGCGCCTGGCTATGCGCGTTTGGTGCGCGCCTCGGAGGCGCTTGCGAGTCAACGCTGGGCGAGCGCGGCCCTAGAGGGTGAAAGTATCGAAGGGCCGGCGGCGGAAGAATTGCTCGGCCGTATGCTCGTAATCTGGGCGCGTACGGGCCAGGGCCGGGTCGATGAAGTGATCGTTGATCTCGCGCCGCTGACGCAGATTAGACCTTATGGCGGACTCTTCGCCTATCAGCAGGCGATGGCGCTCGATTATGCTGGCCGCAACGAGGAGGCGCTTCGGGCCTATCAGATCGCCAATGAAGGCGGGCTTTGGCTGCCAAATGCGATTGAACGCCACGCCGATCTGCTAGCGCGCACGGGTGCGCGCGATCAGGCGCTGGCGTTGCTCGGCGCCGACGCCAATCGGGCCAATCCGGCGCTGGCGACGGCGCTGGCGCGGCTTGAGGCGGGCGGCGCAGTGGCCGACGCGCCGCTCACGCCCGCGCGCGGCGCCGCGATCGCGCTCTATGGCATGTCGGCGATCTTTCAGCAGGAGCACGATCCGACGAGCAGTCTGGCCTCGCTCAGCTTGGCGCTGATGCTTGATCCCGCGTTCGATGGCGCGCGCATCGCATTTGCCCAGCAACAGAATCAACTCGGCCACCCCGCGCTCGCGCGCGCGATGTTGGCGAACGTGCCGGCGGATTCGCCTTATGCTGGCTCTGCGCGCACGATCGAAGCCTGGGTGTTGCTGGATGCGGGCGACAACGAGGCCGCGCTGACGCTTGCGGCCAACAACGCGGCCAGCGGCGATCCTCGCGCGACGCGTACCTTGGCGGACATGTATCGCAGCCTGGGCCGCTACGGCGAGGCTGAACCCCTGTATGCGCGGCTGATCGAACTGCAGCCCGGCGATTGGCGTCTCTATTTCGCGCGCGGCGCCGCGCGCGAGCGATTGGGGCGCTGGCCCGAGGCGGAGGCGGATTTTCAAGAGGCGCTGCGGCTCTCGCCGGACCAGCCCGATGTGCTCAATTATTTGGGCTATACATGGGTCGACCGCGGCGAACGCTTGCGGGAGGGATTGGCCTTGATTGAGCGGGCCGTGGAACTGCGCCCATTGTCCGGCGCGATTATCGATAGCCTCGGCTGGGCGCATTATCGCCTGGGTGATTATCCCCGTGCGCTGGATCTGCTTGAGCGCGCAGTCGAACTTGAGCCCGCTGACCCGACGCTGAATGATCATCTCGGCGATGTGTATTGGCGCATGGGTCGTCGCATCGAGGCGCGCTTTCAGTGGGAGCGGGCGCTGAGTTTCGCGCCGGACGATCCCGACGCGATCCGCGCCAAGCTGGAAGCGGGCCTCCCCGACGAGCCCGCGCGCCGCTCGGCCACGCGATGAGCGTGCGCGTCGTCGCGCCGGCGAAAATCAATCTCACTCTGCGCGTGGGCAAACCGCGCGCGGACGGCATGCACCCATTGCAGAGCGTCGTGACGTTCGCGGACGTCGGCGACGTTGTCGAAGCGGAGGCGAACGACGCCTTGTCGTTGACGATCCGCGGCCCGTTCGCGGCCGCGCTGCAGGCGGACGCGGACAATTTGGTGCTGCGCGCCGCGCGTGCGCTCGCGACCGCGGCGGGCGCTCCGGCGGCGGGGGCGAGGCTCGTGCTGGAAAAGAACCTGCCTGTCGCCTCTGGGATCGGCGGAGGATCGTCCGACGCCGCGGCGACATTACGGGCGCTCTCGGCGCTGTGGGGGCTGAAGTGGAGCGATGCCCGCCTTGCGGAGATCGCGCAGGGCTTGGGCTCGGACGTGCCGGTGTTCTTCACGGCAGGAGCGGCGGCCTACATGACGGGGCTCGGGGAGACCTGTGCGCCCATGACGGCGCCCAGCTTCGCGGGCGTGTTGGTCAATCCAATGCAAGCCGTGGCGACGCCCTCGGTATATCGGCAGTTCGACGCTTTGAACTTGGGCAGCGTGCTGAGCGATGCGCCGCCGCCGTGCTGGGCCGACCGTGCGGATGCGCTTCATCACATCAGCGTTATCGGCAATGATCTCGAACCGGCGGCGGTCGCGGTGGCGCCCGTGATCGCGGAGGTGCTGGCCGTGCTGCGCGCCGACGAATTGGCGCTTTATGCGGGGCTTTCGGGCAGCGGCGCGACATGTTTTGCGTTATCGGAAAATCCGGACGCGGCGCGGGCCCTGGGTGCGAAGCTCAGTGCGCTTCAGCCAACGTGGTGGGTCTGCGCGACACAGCTTGGGCGCGCTTGACCACGCAACCTTGCGTGGGTTAGCCCCAGCGCGCTCTTCGCGAGGTCGCGCGTGATCCTGGACTTGCTGACGGTTGTGTTCGTCGCGCTGCTCGCCAGCGCGCTTACCTGCCGTTTGATCATCTGGTTCGGACCGCTCGACCACCCCAACATTCCGCGAAAGCAGCATGGAAGCGCCACGCGGACGAGCGGCGGGGTCGGCATTGGCGTCGGCTACGCCATCGCGATGATGGTGCTGCTGCGCTATTCCGCGGTTTGGCAATATGAGGTGAACCCACACGGCGCGCGGCTGCTGTGGACATCGGCGGCGTTCTCTTATCCTTTGCTGATTATCGGCTTCGTCGATGACGCGCTGGATTTGCCGGCGACGTTGAAGTTCGCGCTCTACACGCTGATCTCGTTTGCGGCGGCGTTGTTCATCGGGCCGATCAGCACCTTTCCGCTGGGCGGCGACATCGTGATCACCATTCCCTACGTGGTCGCCGCCGCGGGTACGGCGCTCTGGATATTCACGCTGATCAATTGCGTGAACTTCATGGATGGCGCGAACGGTTTGGCGATGGGATCCGTGGGCTTCGGCCTTGTCGCGCTGGCGTGCATCTCTCTGGCGCATGGCGTGCCGAGCGGGGCGGCGATTGCGTTGTGCGGCGCGGGCGCGACCTTGGGTTTTCTGGTCTGGAACTTTCCCGGCGGCCGCCTGTTCGCCGGCGATTCTGGCGCGCTATTTGGCGGCGCACTCGCGGCGTTCGCTTCGCTTATCGTGATCATTCGCGCGGGCGTGTCGCCGTTCGTGCCGGCGATCGTATTCTTTCCCTTGCTCGCCGACGCTTTGATCACGCTTGCGTGGCGCATTTGGCGGCGGCGATCGCTGTTCACCGGTCACGTGGAGCACCATTACCAATTGGCGATCCGCGGCGGCGTGAAGCGCGAAGTGGTGGCCGTATGCTATTGGGCCGCGACGATCGCGTGCGGCGCCTTGGCGTTCTTCGCCTCGGGAGAGCCTGACTTCGCTGCCGAATGGTTGGCGCTGCTCGGCTTGATCGTGCTTGCGCTGACGCTGTCAGCCTTCACGCACCAATGGGCCAGGGAGCGCGGCCTCATCGACCCCTGAAGTTTCGCCGCCGCTGTTCCTCGGTTGACGGCGCACGGCTTTGTCGATAACCATAAGGTTATGAACAAGAGTGCGGCCCTCGACGCAACCTTCGCAGCGCTCGCCGATCCCACACGGCGCGCGATTTTGGCGCGGCTGGCGACGGGTGAGGCGTCGGTGGTGGAACTGGCTGAACCGTTTGCGATGAGTCAGCCGGCCATCTCCAAACATCTCAAAGTGCTTGAGCGCGCCGGCTTGATTTCCATTGGTCAGGAGGCCCAGCGCCGACCGCGCAAACTCGAGGTGAAGCCCTTGGATGAGGCGGTGGATTGGATTGAGCGCTACCGCGAAATCTGGGCGGCGAATTACGAGCGCCTCGATGCGCTGCTTGAGGAGCTCCAAGCCAAGCCCGCCAAGCGGAAGCGAAAAAAAACGTAGCGCGGTGTCGGCGCGATTTTCGGTCGATCGTTCCTTGAACGACGGCCCATTGAAAACCTCCAGGAGGAGACCATGCCCAAACCCCTCGAAGTTACGCTGCCCAGCGATCGCGAAGTGCGTGTCGTCCGCAGCTTCAACGCGCCGCGCCAATTGGTGTGGGATGCACATACCAAGCCCGAATTGATCAAGAAATGGATGCTGGGACCGCCCGGATGGTCGATGCCGGTGTGCGAAATGGATGTGCGCGTTGGCGGCTCTTATCGTTGGCGCTGGCGCAGCGATGAAGACGGCAAGGAATTCGGTTTCTTCGGCACGTTCACGGAAGTGAACAAGCCAGCGCGCATTGCGCATGAAGAGCACTACGATCCGGGCGATGTGGGCGGCGCGATGTCGACCGAGCCCGCGCTGATCAGCAACGATCTGACCGAGAAGGACGGCGTCACAACTATGGTGGTGACGATGCGTTTCCCGTCGAAGGAAGCGCGCGACGGCGCAGTCTCCACCGGCATGACCGATGGGATGGAAATGGGGTACGTGCGGCTCGATGAGACGTTCGCGGCCGTCGCATGAAGGGCGCGAACAATGTCCGCCACAGAGGTCGATAGATTTCTCGAAACACTCGATCATCCGCTGAAAAAGGAGATCGAGATCGTGCGGCGGACCATTCTTGGCTCGGCGCCGGGCGTGAGCGAGAGCGTGAAATGGAACGCGCCGAGTTTTCGCACCGAGAGGGCGTTCTTCGCGACCATCAATCTGCGCGCCAAGGATCAAGTGCAGGTCGTGCTGCATCTGGGCGCCAAGGTGCGGCCGGACTTGGCGGCATTTGATGTGGCGGATCCGAACGGGCTGTTGAAATGGCTCGGCAAGGATCGGGCGATGGCGAGCCTTGGCGCGGGGCGTGCGTTGACGGCCAACCGGGCGGCGCTGGCGGCGATCGTTCGCGCCTGGATGAAACACGTTTGAAGTGAATTCGGAACGGAGAATTCGATGCTGAAGAAGGTCGCCTTCACGATGTACCCGATCCAAGACGTAGGGCGGGCGCGAGACTTCTACGAAAAGAAGCTTGGTTTGACGCTCGGCAGCCATGGCAATCAGGGCGACAAATGGTGGATCGAATATGATCTGCCGGGCGGGGGCTGCGTGGCGCTGAGCAATTTCACCGATGAAGCGCCTAGTGCGAATGCGGGCGGCACGATTGCGTTCGAAGTGGAAGATTTGGATGCGTTGATGGCGCGGCTGAAAAGCGATGGTGTTGAGTTTCGCAGCGGTGTGATACCGGGGCCGCATTGCCGGATGGCGGTGTGTTTGGACAGCGAAGGCAATTCGCTGCTGTTGCATCAGCTCAATCCCAAATAATGGCCAGCACGTTTGGCCGCGTGAAGCGGGGCTTCACACGGTTTGGGGCAGCGCAGTCGCCGGCCTGCGGCCGGCGCTGCGGGTTAGGAGCTGTCGGCGGGAATGATGGCGCAGGGGGCTGCGCTGACGATGGCGTCGGCGACGGGCGCGGCAATCACGAGATTGAAGCGCTGGCCGCGCAGCT
>NZ_DASVYD010000017.1:0-77385 GCF_036392335.1 Vitreimonas sp. | reverse complement strand
GGATCGAGGCCAATTCGCGCACAAGATCGGGATCGATCGCTTGAGTCTTCTTATCGCTCATTGTCTGCGGTTTCCTGCTCACGCGCCTTTGCTTTCATTCGCCAACAAGGCTGCCGCCTCGATGGCTAGTAGATACGAGGTCGCCCCAAAGCCGGCGATCACGCCCTTTGCGGCTTTGCCCACTAACGAAACGTGACGGAAGTCTTCACGCGTTGCGGGGTTGGAGAGGTGGGTTTCGATCACCGGAATGGAGATGGCCTTGATCGCGTCATGGAGAGCGACCGAGGTGTGGGTGTAGGCGCCGGCGTTTAGAACAACCGCGCCCGCCTTGTCGCGGGCTTCTTGCAGCCAATTCACCAATTCGCCCTCGATGTTCGACTGGCGGAATTCGACGGCAAAGCCCAATTGGCCCGCCCGCGCGACGCAGGCTTGCTCAATATCGGCCAGGGTGGCGTGGCCGTAGATGTGCGGTTCGCGCGTGCCTAACAGATTGAGATTAGGGCCGTTAAGCACGTAGATCGGTTTCCGGTCCGGCATGGTCCCTTTGCGCGGCTGGTGGGTGGCGGGCGTTGAACCCGGCCCGGGGGGGCTTTAAGTCGGGGCGGATAGGAAGGCTTATGCGTCTGACGGTCAACGGAGAAATGCGCGAGGCGCCCGATTCGGCGACCATCGCCGATCTGCTCGCCTCCCTGGAGATCGAGGGCGCCCGCGTGGCCGTCGAACGCAACCGCGAGATCGCCCCCAAGAGCCTCTGGGCCAGCACCGCTCTGCAAGACGGGGACCAGCTGGAAATCGTCCAGTTTGTGGGGGGCGGGTGACGACATGCCCCCGAACGACTCGGCTGAGGATCTGAGCAATCGCGCGCGGCGATTTGGTCTAGTCATCTACCAGGACCGGTTGATCTATGACGCTCAGCCCGGGATCACCGACGAGTTAATCTCAAAAGTTGAGGGTCATTGTCGGGGTGAGTTGCCCGACGAGCTGAAACTACTCTGGCGCGCCTCATTCGGCGGATCGGTCGACTACGATCTAGAGATTGAGCTTGGCGACGCGATCGTCGAATTCTCGTTCACGGAACTGTTCTACCCGGGAAGCGACGGGTATCGGGACCTGACGGGGTGGATCGAATACGAACTGGAACTCGCCGAAGAGGTCGCGCACGAACACGGCCAGAATTTTGACGGGCGGTTGGGCTATCTGCCGTTTGGCGGCTTTGAATATGCCGATCGCCTTTACATCTGTGTTGAGCCTGGCCCCGATTACGGCTCTGTCCACGCGTGGATGCATGGGCTTCCGCCTGCGTGGGTGTTGAGACTCAACGACGACCGCGCCGGTCGGATTGCAGATAACTTGCCTTCTCTATTTCGCCGTCTCGACCTTGCGAGTGATCCCTTTGCTGCCACAGAAGACAAGTTCGCGATGGGCGGCAACCTTGCCGCAATCGTGGAGAAAATTGACGGCGAAGACCGTGACTTGAGCGAGCGGTTGCGAGAGCTTGTGCGGGATGCTGTCGTCGATTGGCCGAGCGCGTTGGCCAATGGCTCGCTGGCGGTCAAGCCTCGCCATTGTCGCCTGGCGATGCGCGACGCCATAGAGCGCGATGATCGCGGACAATTGCTTCGCTTGGAGTCCCTTGGGTGCTCCTTCCAGCAGCGTCTGCGAGCAGATGGGAACGCACTAGATTTTGCCCTCGCTCTTGGTCGAATCGACACGGCGGAGTTTCTGTTCGATAGGGGCGTCCGTTCACTGCAAGCAATTCGCAATGGCGCCCGCACAGCGCCAGCAGGCTTTGTTCGTCGCCTCTTAGAGTCCGGGGCGCAGCCGAGTGCGCTAGCCGCGAAGGCCGCTGCTCTTGCGGGCTTTCACGAGAGTGCCGTTCTTATAGCCAGCGCGCTTGAGCCCGACGAACGCGCAAGGTTTGCCGCCGAACTTGATCCCGACAAAGCTCAAGAAAAGTGGAAAGCCATTGAGATGTTGCGCGATGCATGCTTCGCGATGGATAGAAAACCATGACTGATACCCTCACCATCGCCGGCAAGAGCTATTCCTCGCGCCTCATCATCGGCACCGGCAAATATAAGTCGTACGCGGAAAACGCGGCCGCACTTGAGGCGAGCGGGGCGGAGATTGTCACGGTTGCGGTGCGGCGGGTGAATTTGAGTGATCCGACCAAGGAACGGCTCACCGATCACATCGATCCGAAGAAGGTGGAGTTTCTGCCTAACACCGCCGGCTGCTTCACCGCCGACGATGCGTTGCGCACGCTCAGGCTCGCGCGCGAGGCGGGCGATTGGAAGCTGGTGAAGCTTGAAGTGCTGGCCGATCAGAAGACGCTCTATCCCGACATGGAAGAGACGCTGAAGGCCGCGAAAGTGCTCGTCGCCGAGGGCTTCTCTGTGATGGTCTATTGCAGCGACGATCCGGTTTACGCGCGCAAGCTTGAGGATGCGGGCTGCGTCGCGATCATGCCGCTGGGCTCGCTAATTGGTTCGGGGCTTGGCGTGCAAAATCCTGTCGGCATTCGCTTGATCGTGGAGCAAGCGCGCGTGCCGGTGATCGTGGACGCCGGCGTCGGCACCGCAAGCGATGCAGCGATCGCGATGGAGCTGGGCGTCGACGGCGTGCTGATGAACACCGCCATCGCCGAAGCGAAAGACCCAATCCGCATGGCGAAAGCCATGAAGCACGCCGTGATCGCGGGGCGTGAAGCCTATCTCGCCGGGCGGATGGGGAAGAAGAAATACGCTGATCCGTCGAGCCCGCTGGCGGGGCTGATTTAAAGAACCCTCTCCCCGAAAGGGGAGAGGGCAGGGTGAGGGATGACTCCGTCGTTGCCAAGCAAAGGCACGCTCCGCGACCGCGCACGCGGCATGCGTAAACAGCTGTCGCAAGCCGAACGCTCCCTCTGGGACATAGTCCGCGACAATCGCCTTGGCTTCAAATTTCGCCGACAACGTCCAATCAGCCGCTACATCGCGGATTTCGCGTGCATGGAAGCAAAGTTGATCGTTGAGATCGATGGCGCTTCTCACGATCTCGCTGATCAGATCGAATACGATGCCGAGCGCACGCGGATACTGAACGCGCTCGGCCGGCGTGTGCTGCGCATACGCGACACGCTTGTGCTTTCAGATGCGAGTGCGGCTTCTGCGCTTATCCTCGAAGCCCTGCGCCAACCCTCACCCTAACCCTCTCCCCTCTCGGGGAGAGGGAACGACGGAGTGAACGCCGTCCGCTGTTGGTGGGGGTTGAGCTAAAGAACCCTCTCCCCGAGAGGGGAGAGGGCAGGGTGAGGGGATAGCTCCGTCGTCAGCGCAGTGAGGCGCCGTCCAACCACCCCGCCAAATCCGCCAACGCCCGCTCCGCCAGCGCCAGCTTCTTCGCGCGGCCACGCTCTTCGCCTTTGAGCCTTTTCCCATCAGGCCCGTGCGTCGGCGCGTCGATCGGGGGAAACAAGCCGAAGTTTACGTTCATCGGCTGGAAAGAGCCTTTGCCGTCGGTGATATGTCCGCCGGTGACGTGGACGACCAAGGCGCCGAGTGCGGTTGTGTGCGGCGGCGGCTCGATCGCGCGGCCCAAGCGTTCGGCGGCGGCGAAGCGCCCGGCGAGCATGCCCATCGCAGCGCTTTCGACATAGCCTTCAACGCCCGTCACTTGGCCGGCGAAGCGCACGCGCGGTTCGGCCTTCAAACGCAATGTTGAATCGAGCAGGCGCGGCGAGTTCAAAAACGTGTTGCGATGGATGCCGCCGAGACGTGCGAAGCGCGCGTTCTCAAGGCCGGGGATCATGCGGAAGATCTCTTCTTGCGCGCCGTATTTCAGCTTGGTCTGGAAGCCGACCATGTTGAACAGCGTGCCGAGCTTGTTGTCTTGGCGCAGCTGCACCACCGCGTAAGGCCGCTTGCCAGTGCGCGCGTCCATCAAGCCGACAGGCTTCATCGGCCCGAAGCGCAAAGTCTCCGACCCGCGTTCGGCCATTACTTCGATCGGCAAGCAGCCTTCGAAATAGGGCGTGTTCTTTTCCCAGTCCTTGAACTCTGTCTTCGCGCCGGCATTGAGCGCGGCGATGAAGGCTTCGTATTGCTCCTTATCCATCGGGCAATTGACGTAAGCGGCCTTGTCGCCGCCGGGGCCTTCTTTGTCGTAACGCGATTGCTTCCAGGCGATGTCGAAATTGATCGAGTCCGCATGCACGATCGGCGCGATGGCGTCGAAGAAAGCGAGGGAGTCTTCGCCGGTGAGGCTGCGGATGGAGTCCGCAAGCGCAGGCGAGGTGAGTGGGCCGGTGGCGAAGATGACGGAATCATCTTCCCCCGCGTGCGGGGGAAGTGGATCGCGCGCAGCGCGAGACGAAGGGGGCAGTTGTGAAGCGGGATCACTTCCCCCTTCGTCATTCGCTTCGCTCATGACACTTCCCCCGCAAGCGGGGGAAGATAAGAGAGCGTCGAGCGAACGCACTTCCTCGCGCGACACCGTGATGAGCGGATGCGCTGTCAGCGCGGCCGTCACGGCGTTGCTGAACACATCGCGATCCACCGCCAGCGCACTGCCCGCCGGCACCTGCGCGGGGACGGCGCTGGCCATCACCAGCGAGCCCAAGCGCCGCATCTCTTCGTGCAGCAGGCCCACAGCATTGCCGCGCCAATCATCGCTGCGGAACGAATTGGAACACACGAGTTCCGCGAACTTGTCCGTATGGTGCGCGTCGGTTTTCACCACCGGCCGCATCTCGTGCAGCACCACCGGCACGCCAGCATTCGCCAGCGCCCAAGCGGCTTCCGATCCGGCCATACCACCGCCGACGACGTGAACAGGTTTCATGGCGATCACATGCCGCGCCGACGCCCGCCCTTCAAGCCTCGCCGCCCGCGCCAAATCCAGGCATAAGCGCTCCGCAAGGGAGAAAATCATGGCCGAAGGCGGCAAGGTGCCAATTCAGGAAAGCGTCGGCGCGGCTCTGGCGAGCGTGCGCGCCCATAGGCGGCTCGTGCTAACGGCGTCGGCGATTGGCGCGGCGGCGCTCGCCGTGGTGACGGCTCTTGCGCTTTTCGTCCCCCCGTTGGGCTTCTTGACCACGATCGGGAGCACGTTCGTCCGCGCTCTTGTTTATGCCGTCTTCGTGGCCGCGGCGCTCGGCATCGCGGCGAACGTGCGGCAGCGCCTCGGCGCGGACGGCTTTCGCGTGTGGGCGTCGATGGCGGTCGTCGGTTTCTTCATGTTCATCGTCATGTTCGTGCTGTTGATCCCTGGCATGATCGCCTTGTTCGCCGGGCCGATGGCGCCGTACGTGGCCGATCTGCAGAACGCGGGCTCCGATGAAGGTGCGGTTATTTCCATCATGACCCGCTTCGTCCAGGAGCAGCCAGGCGCAGTTGTAAGCTTCATGCTGTTCTACGCGATTGTCTGGGTGCTGCTGACGTCGCGACTTTATCTCGCCGCGCCGGCGAGCGTCGATGCCGGCCGGATTCTCACCTTTGAGACATGGGCATGGACCAAGGGCTCGATGCTGCGCATCACCGCCGCGCGGCTCCTGCTGCTGGGGCCGGCCTACGTGCTGGTCAGCGCGCTCGATTACGTTGTGGCGAGTGTTGCCGGCATTAACGCGATGGATCCGGTGGCCACTGCGGCGGCGGCGCAGAGCAACCCTGTCGTGTTTATCGCCTATGTCCTGGTCACGACCTTCATCACATTCGCGGTCTTCTCCTCCCTCGAAGCCGGGCTTTCGTCCTATCTTTATCGCGGTTTGAAACCCGCCGCGGCGCAGCAATCCGCCGCTTAAGCCTCGACCGAGTCGCGGGGTTCGGCTAAACGGCGCGTCCCCATGTCGAGTTCACGCTCCTACGTCGCGCCGTTGCTGCGCATCGCCGGCCCGACCGCGCTCGCGCGTCTGGGCATTATCGGCATGGCGTTGGTGGACGTCATCGTTGTCGGCCAATTGGCGCCGGGCGAACTGCCGCACCAGGCGCTCGGCTGGGCGCCGACGGCTGTGTTCTTGGTGGCCGCGATCGGGCTGCTGCAAGGCGTGCAAGTGCTTGCGGCGCGTTCGCTCGGCGAGGGTAATCCCGAAGGCGCGGGCGTGGCGTTGCGGCGCGGTTTGGTGCTGGCGCTGGTCGCGGGTCTCGTCTCGGCGCTGGCCATGTGGGGCGCCGGCAAAAATCTCTTCACGATCTTCGGCATCGAGGAAGCGCTCGCAGCGCCGTCGACGCCGGTGATGGCGGTGCTCGCGTTCTCGATCCCGCTGCACCTCATGTACATCGCCGGCACGTACTTTCTCGAAGCGATCAAGAAGCCGGGCATTTCGACCGCGATCATGTGGCTCGCCAACGGCGTGAACCTCGTCTTGAATCTGTGGTGGGTGCCTGAGCACGGCGCGATAGGCTCCGCCTGGGCGACAGTGGGCGCGCGCGTATTTCTCGCCGGCGCGCTGCTCCTCTGCATCTATTTCCTACGCGAGCACGCGCGCTACGGCGTGCGTAAAAGCGGCGGCGAAGGCCCAAGCTATCGCGCGCTGCTGGCCGTCGGTATTGCCGCGGCCGTCAGCCAAGCCGTCGAAGCGGGCGCCTTCTCAGCGATGACGGTGATCGCAGGCCGCATCGGCGCGGAAGTCGTGTCCGCGTATCAGATTTTGCTCAATCTGATGGCCTTCGTGTTCATGATCGCGCTGGGCATCGGCGCGGCGACCGCCGTGCTTGTATCTGAAGCGGTGGGACGGCGCGCGCCGGACGACGTGGTGAAGGCGGGCTGGACCGGCATCGCGCTGAACGCCATCGGCATGCTGATCGCGGCGGTCGCGTTGCTGATGTTCGCCGAACCCATCAGCCGCGTTTATACGGCCGACTTGGCGCTCGCGGCGTTGATCGCGTCGCTTGTGTGGATATGCGCGATCGCGCTCTTGCCGGACGGCACCCAGGTGGTCGTCGCCTATGGCCTGCGCGCGCGCGGCGACAATTGGTTTCCGACCTTCAGCCACATTCTTGCCTACGCCGTGGCCATGCCGATTATCGGCTATTGGCTGGCCGAGCACGAAGGCATGGGCGTGGCAGGGCTGTTGTTTGCGATCTTCTGGTCGAGCGTGCTGAGCGGAGGCGTGCTGCTGCTGCGCTGGTCTTTCCTGCGCAAGCGCTTGCCAGCCGAGGTCAGCGCCAGCGCTTAAGCTGGCGCGCCCAGGATCCAGCCTTCCTCGCGCTCCACGATCTCACGACGCGGATCATCCTTCGCCGGGCCAAACATCGCCGCGAGCTGGCCCTTGTCATCGAGCGCATTGAAGCGCTCGCACGCTGTGCGGACCTGCGCTTGATCCTTGATCTCGCCCGCCGCGGGCTTGGCGCCGAATTGGCTCGGATAGATTTCCGCGAACACGCACTCGACCTCCGAGAGATCGGACGGCGTCAACGGCTTCCAGCCGGTTTCGAACGGCCACAGTCTCGCCGCGCGCTTCTCGGCCAAGCGCTTGATCACGGGCAGACCCGTCAGCGCCTGACCGCCGACGGACCCTTGATAATAGAGCTTCCAAATCGAGGAGGGGCCCTTGATCGCTTGCTCCGCCAAACGGAATTCCGGCAGATCGCCGTCGCCATGCTCGCGCGGGCGCTTGGCCGAGAGCATCGTCTGCTCGTCGCGCGCGGGCGCGCCCCAGAACGGGAACGCCTCGCCCGTCATCAGCCGGTTCATCTTGGCGCCGACTTGAAAGCGATTGTTCGTATTGTCGGGCTTGTCCTTCACTTCCTTGGCCGCGAAATCGATCAGCGCGCGCCAAGGCTCGCCGGCCAGCTGCAATGCCGCCGCCGTGCCGCGCGGAAAGCCGAGCGGGAAGTCGAAGCCCACAAGCGTGCGCTCGCCCTTGCGCCTCAGATCGTCGAGCACATTGGCGAGCAGTTTTTCCGCGTCGGCGCGGGTGGCGGGATTGTGCGACTCAAACGCCATCTGGAAACGCACATTGCGCTTCAGCACGCCGACCCAGATCGAATCCGGACCGGTCGTCGGCTTGGAAGCAGCGCTCCAATCGACCATCACATAGGCTTGGAAGAGGCGTTGGCTCATGTCGTGCGTGGACCGGTTATTGGCCGGCCTGTCCTGTTTGGCGAAAGGTAGAGGGGCGCTTTGCGGGCGCGGGACGTAGGAGCTTTTCTAACCGAAAACAACATCTGGCCAAGCCAAACCGGCCGGGCTGCAGCCCTAGGGCGGCCCAGCGCTGGACATTTCCAGCCGGCGCGCCGCATAACCCGGCCCTTCCCGCGACCAGAAGTCCAAAGCCCAGAAACCTAAAACAATGTCCATCCGTCTCCGTTTCGCCCCGTCGCCCACGGGCCGCATCCATGTCGGCAATGTCCGTACGGCGTTGATGAATTGGCTGTTTGCCGTCCGCGAGGGCGGGCAGGTGCTGCTGCGGATCGACGACACCGATATTGCCCGCTCGACCAAGGAATTCGAGCAGAGCATCGTCGACGATCTGGCGTGGCTGGGCTTGCCGTGGAGCGAGCGCGCCAATCAATCGCATCGCTTCGATGTCTACGAGAAGGCGGCGGAAAAGTTGAAGGCCGCAGGCTTGCTCTATCCCTGCTACGAGACGGAAGACGAACTCGATCGTAAGCGCAAGATCGCCCAAGCGACCAACAAGCCGCCCATCTATGATCGCGCCGCGCTGAAGCTCACCGGGTCCGATCGCGCCAAGCTCGAGGCCGAAGGCCGCAAGCCGCACTGGCGTTTCAAGCTTTCCGGCGCGCGCAAGGATTGGGTCGATCTCGTGCGCGGGCCGCAATCGATCGACACCGGCTCGCTCTCCGATCCCGTGCTCATCCGCGAAGATGGCGCCTTCCTCTACACACTGCCGAGCGTGGTGGACGACATCGACTTCAAGATCACGCACATCGTGCGGGGTGAAGACCACGTCACGAACTCAGGCGTGCAAATCGAAATCTTCGAAGCCTTGGGCGGTGACGTTCCGGCGTTCGGCCACTTCCCGCTGCTGGTCGGCGCCGACGGCAATGCGCTGTCGAAGCGCATCGGTTCGCTCGGCGTCAGCGAATTGGCGGCCGAGGGCTATGAGCCGATGACCATCCTCTCGCATCTCGCCAAGATTGGCACCTCCGATCCCGTGGAGGCGCGCACCAGCTTGGAGCAATTGGCGTCCGAATTTGCCTTCGAAAAAATCGGCCGCGCGCCGGCGCGCTTCGATCCCGAAGAGCTCAAGCGCGTGAACGCGGCGCTATTGCATCAATACGAATACGCGACCGTGAAGGATCGTTTGGCGAAGCTCGGCGCTGACAAGGGCGAAGCGTTCTGGAACGCGGTCCGCGCGAACCTCGTGCTGCTGCCGGACGTGAAGGAATGGGCCAAGATCGTCGACGGCCCGATCTCGCCCGTCGTTCCCGACGCCGCGTTCGCACAAGCGGCGGCCGATGTGCTGCCGAAAGGGCCTTATGATGCGACCTCATGGAGCGCCTTCACCAGCGCCGTGAAGGAGAAGACCGGCGCGAAGGGCAAGGCGCTCTTCATGCCGCTCCGCCAAGCGCTGACCGGCATGGATCACGGCCCGGAGATGGCCGCGCTCTTCCCGCTGATCGGCGAAGACCGCGCCCGCAAGCGGCTGCTGGGGCAGTCGGCCTGAGCTTAGACCGCGCGTATCTGATCGAGCGCAGCGATTTCGCGGTCGAGCGTCTTCACGGCTTGCTTGTTCAACCAGGCCACGCCGGCGAACACAGCGCCCGCGAAGCAAACGCTAAGGCCGAACAGGATCGCGCGCGCTGGCAACGGCGCCGGCGAGTCCGGCGCAAACGTGGCGCCCGCCAGGAACACCAGCAAGCCCGGCGCGAGCGGCGCAAGATACCAGCGCCATACCGTGTCCAACGCCGTGCGCTGGCGCTGCAATTCGCTGCGGTGAAACTCCGCCCAGGCTTGAGCTTGGTCGGTCTCGTCCGCCGTCTTGGCGCGCGCCAAGGTGTAGAGCTTCCAGCACACATAGAGCGTGCCCAGCACGATCATCGCCGCGCCCAATTGCACGATTGGAGAAGGGATGGTGACCGCAAACCAGCCAAAGCAAGCGATCACGAAGATGCTTGCGGCATATTCGGTAGCGTTGCGCCAACGAATGCGCGCCTGAAAGCGGGTGGCGCGCGCGCGGATGTCGGCTAGGCTCATGGTGAACGGCTCCTGCGCTTGATTGGTCCAGAGTTCTTGGAGGGGATCGCGATCAGTCATGGGATGCGCTCGCGGCAAGATCGTTGAAGCGTTGGGCGAGGATGGTCTTCACGCGTGAGATGCGCGTCGCGACGGCGCCGGCGCTGAGACCCGTGATATCCGCGATGGCGGCGGCGTCGACGCCTTCGAGGTAAAGCGTGATGATCTGCCGATCCGGCGGCTTTAGCGCCCGGATCAGCATATGCAGGCGTTCGAGCGCGTCGCTGGTTTCGTGTTCGTCGCGCAGATCGCGCCCGTCGGGCAGATGGTCGATTTCGTCCAATGAGACCGCGCCAGCCCGGGTGCGTCGTTCGCGGCCGACATGGCTGGCGGCCACATTATGCGCGACGCGGTAAACCCACGTGCGCAAGGCGCAGCGCCCGTCGAATGTGGTCATGCTGCGCCAGAGCGCGACATGCATGTCCTGTAGCAGATCGCGTCGACGTTCCGGGTTCGCCTCCATGGCGCAGGCCAAACGCTGGAGCGCCCCGCCAAATTCGGCGGCGGCGGCGAGATAGCGCGCATCCTGATCGGGGTTTCCAGCCATGACCCTATAGTCGGGGGCGGGGCGACTTTCTTACAAGCCTAGAGGCTGCGGCCCGCAGGGCCGTTTTTCTCCCACGCTTCGATGAGCGTCCGTGAGAATTGCATCGCCAGCGCCTTGACGCGCATTTGCACGTCGTCGCGTGTGGTGTGATAGGCGGCGAAATCGTGGCTGATGCTGGCCGCCTCAAGCGCTTTGCTCATCTGCTCTTGCGCGCGCACCATGAATTTGGCCGCGGCCTCCACGAAAGCCGGCACGTTGCCGTTGGGATGCATGGCGATATCGGCCACCAAAGCGGTGCGCTCATCCGCGGCCAAATACATCACGTTCCAATCGTCGTACGGATAAAGGTCCAGCGACGTCATCAAAAATACGCCCGTCGCGCCATTCCAGCACGGATCGGGGATCAGGAAGAAGGGGCGAACCTTCGCACCGGCCAGGCGCGCCTCGATATTGCGCTGCGCCAGCGCATTGCGCTCTTCGTGGCGCGCGCGGCCTTCTTCGATGCGCGCGGCGATCGACGCTTCGTTGGGCACGAGATTGCTTTCGTCGTCGGGACTGAGCCCCATCGCGCGCAGCGATTGACCGTGGGGTCCGTCCCAGACTTCATCGGGGATGATCCGGCGTCGGCCATAGGCGTCCGTGTGCGCCGGAGGCGCCATAGGCGTCGGCGACGATTGCGGCGCGGCCGGTGGCTTCTTCCCAAAACTCATCACCGCCCCTGAATTCCAGCGGACGCTAACGCAGCGTCGTTAACCGATAGTTCAAACTGGGGCCGAGACGCGAAGCGCGGCGAAACAATCTTCAATGCTGCGCACGTTGGCGACAGCTTCGTGGAAACTGGCCGGCGTCAGGTTGGCTTCCACCGTATGCTGAATCAAATGGAAAAACGGGTCCCAGAAGTCGTCCTCGGCCAGGAAGACGACCGGCTTGAAGTGCAGATCCAGCCGGCGCCAGGAGAGCGTTTCCACCGCTTCCTCCAGTGTGCCGATGCCGCCCGGCAGCACCACGAACGCGTCGGATTCCTCGAACATGATGTGCTTGCGCTCGTGCATGGTGTCGACAAGGCGATGCGGCACCGCGTCGAACACGCGCTCACGCTGCTCCAGGAAATGCGGCATGATGCCGAGCACCTCGCCGCCGGCCGCGGCCGCGGCTTTGGCGCAGCGGCCCATCAGGCCCACGCCGCCGCCGCCATAGACCAAGCGTAGGCCGCGCGCCGCCAGCGCCGCGCCAAATCGTGTCGCGAGATCGAGATATTCGGGCTTCGTCGTCTCCGACGAACCGCAATACACGCACACGGAGCGGACTTTGGCGCCGGGCGCACTGGAATCGGCCATGGGGCTCATCACACTTAGCCAATACGGCGCATTGCAGGCGAAAACTAGCGCGCCTAAGTCCGAAGCTTCAGGGATTGTTCCATATGGCGCGTGGTGAGCATAGGCAGGTTGGGCAGCCGGAGGTCGCGGCCGACGCGTCGCCGCCGATCCTGAGGACGATCGCGCGGCTGATGTGGCTGATCGGCGGTCTCGAGGGTCCAGGGTACCGCCTGCGGCTGTGGGCGTCGCTGCTGTTGACGCTGCTCGGCAAGGTGCTCGCCGTCTTCTCGCCCCTGGTGCTGGCGGACGGCATCAACCGGCTGAGCGAAGGCGACGCGGGCGGCGCGCTGCAAGCCTTCATCGGCTTGGCCGGCTTTTGGGCCGCGCTCCGCTTTGCCTCCACCGCGGGCCCGCAATTGCGCGATGCGATCTTCCAGCCGATCAGCGAAGAGGCGCAGCGCCGCGCGGGTACCAACGTGTTCACCCATGTGCACAAGCTGTCGGTGCGCTTCCACCAATCCAAACGCACGGGCTCGGTCTATCGCACCATCGAACGCGGCGTCCGCGCGATCGACTTTCTGCTCCGCTTCCTCGCCTTCAACATCGCACCGACCATTATCGAATTGCTGCTCGCGGCGGGCGTGCTCGGGTTCAAATATGGCTGGAATTTCTCGCTGATCGCGGCGCTGACCGTAGTGATCTACGCCTGGATCACGTTCGGCGTGACGGAATGGCGCCTCAAGCATCGCCGTGAGATGAACGAAGCCGACAGCGAAGCGGCCGGCCGCGCCGTGGATTCGCTGCTCAACTTCGAGACTGTGAAAAGCTTCGCCGCCGAGGCGCGTGAAAGCGAGCGCTACGACAAGGCGCTGGCGTCGTACGCGCACGCCGCAGTGCGGTCGAACACGTCGCTCGTCATGCTCAACGTGCTGCAGAACCTTGTGATGAACGTCGGCCTTGTGGCGATGGTGCTGGCGGCTGGATTCTTGGTGGCGCGCGGGCCGATGGGGCCGGGCGACATCACCGCGGTCATCCTCATCATGACCAACCTCTATGCGCCGCTGAACATCCTGGGCTTCGCCTATCGCGAGATCAAGCAGACCTCGATCGACATGGAGAAGATGTTCGTGTTGCTGGATGAAGCGCCGGACGTCGCCGATGCGCCGAATGCGGTCGCGCTGCGCCCGGGGGCCGGCGAGGTCGTGTTCGACCAAGTGAGCTTCGCGCACGAGGGCCGCGACCAGGGGCTCGACGGCGTCTCCTTCACCGCGCCCGCCGGCAAAACCACGGCGATCGTCGGGCCCTCGGGCGCCGGCAAGTCCACGGTGCTGAAACTGCTCTACCGCTTCTACGATCCCGCCAGCGGCAGCGTACGCATCGATGGTCAGGATTTGCGCGACGTCACGCAGGCGAGTCTGCGCAGCGCGCTTGGCCTCGTGCCGCAGGACGTCGTGCTGTTCAACGACACGATCCGCTACAACATCGCCTATGGCCGCCCTGAAGCCACGCAGATCGAACTTGAGCAAGCCGCGCGCCGCGCGCAATTGCTGCATTTCATCGAGAGCCTGCCGCAAGGCTGGGATACGCGCGTCGGCGAACGCGGCCTGAAGCTCAGCGGCGGCGAAAAGCAGCGCGTCGGCATCGCCCGCGTCGTGCTGAAGAACCCCACCATCCTGATCCTGGACGAAGCCACCTCATCGCTCGACAGCGGCACCGAGGCCGAGGTGCAAGATGCGCTCGAAGAAGCCTCGCGCGGCCGCACCACGCTTGTCGTGGCGCACCGCTTAAGCACCATCGCCAACGCCGATCAGATCGTCGTGTTAGAGGCCGGCCGCGTCGTCGAACGCGGCACGCACGCGGCGCTGATCGCCAAGGATGGGCTCTATGCGGGCTTATGGAAACGCCAAGCCGAAGAGCCGGAAACCGTCGCCGCCGAGTGAGGCGCCTGAAGACAAGCCTTGAGCACCCTTCCGTGCTATCGACGTCCCATGGCTAAAGACATCGACGATCTTATCGCACGCATCCGCACGCTCGAGACAGAACTGGAAGCGGAATTCGCGCGCAGGCGCGCGGGATTGCATTACGGCATCGAACGCGGGCGCGTGCTGTTTGAGCAGGAGGTGGCGCGCCGGCACGCCGAATTGCGCACGCATTTGGCGCGCTACGTGTTCACCGCGCGCCCGCTTGTGGTGTTGACCGCGCCGATCATCTACTCGCTGATCATTCCGTTTGTCGTCTTGGATTTGTGGGTGTCGCTCTATCAAGCGGTGTGTTTCCGCGTGTATGGCATTCCGCAGGTCAAGCGCGGCAAATACATGATCTTCGATCGCGCCGGCCTCAAATATCTCAATGCGCTTGAAAAGCTGAACTGCGCCTATTGCTCGTATGCGAATGGCGTCATTGCTTATGTACGTGAGGTTGGCGCCCGAACCGAGCAATATTGGTGTCCGATCAAGCATGCCCGCCGCGCCTATGGCGCTCATCCCCGCTATTCTGGCTTCGCTGAATATGGCGACGCCGAAATCTATCACGAGACTCTGCGTGAAGGGCGCAAGGCGCTTGCGCGTGAGGCGGACTAACTCACCACCCCGCGCCGAAAATCCCGCGCCACGACTTTCGCCGCATTGTGCCCAGGCGCGCCGGTGACGCCGCCGCCGGGATGCGTGCCGGAGCCGCACATATAGAGGCCGGCGATCGGCGCGCGATAATCGCCGTGGCCAAGCACGGGGCGGGCGCTGAAGAGCTGATCGAGCGACAGCGCGCCATGCATGATGTCGCCGTTCACGAGGCCAAACGTGCGCTCCAAATCGAGCGGCGATAGAATCTGGCGGCCGAGCACGCTCTTGGCGAAGCCCGGCGCGTGTTTGTCGACCGTGGCGATCATCAGATCGGCTACCTCGTCGCGATGATCGTCCCAAGAGCGGCCGTCGGAAAGTTGCGGCTGCAGGTGTTGGCAGAACAGGCTGGCGACATGCTGCCCCGGTGGGGCGAGGCTATCGTCCAGCGTCGACGGGATCAGCATCTCCACGATCGGTTCGCGCGACCAGCCATAGGCGCGCGCGTGGTCATAGGCGCGCTCCATGTAGCGCATCGATGGCGCGATGATGATGCCGGCCGTCAGATGGTCTCCTGGCTCTGGCTTTGAGGTGAAGCGCGGCAGCTCAGAGAGCGCGACATTCATGCGGAACGTGCCGGAGCCGTTGCGATAGCGCGTGATGCGCTCCTGGAAATCCGCCGGCAACGCGCCTTCGGGCACAATGTGCTCGTAGAGCAGCTTCGGATTGAGGTTCGAGATCACGGCTTTCGCGCGGAGCACTTCTCCCTTCGCCGTAACGACGCCACGCGCGTGCGAAGTCTCGCCCACGCGCACGCCGCCCGCCATCTGCGCGATGTTGTCGATCACGAGCTCTTTCACAGTGACGCCGGTGCGAATTTCCACGCCGCGTTCGCGGCAGCATGCCGCCATCGCCTGCGTAATCGCGCCCATGCCGCCGATGGCGTGGCCCCATAGCCCTTTCTTGCCATTCACCTCGCCGAACACGTGATGCAGCAGCACATAGGCGGAGCCCGGCGTGTAGGGGCTCGCATAATTGCCGACGATGGAGTCAAAGCCGAACAACGCCTTGACCGGATCGCTCTCGAACCAGCCATCCAGCCAATCGCCGGCGCTCTTTGAGAAGAGGTCGAGTAGGTCGCGCTTGGCGGTGATGTCGAGATTCTTGAGGCGTCCGCCAAGTTCGGCGGCGCGCAAGCCTTCTTCGAGTGCGCGCACGAGGCCGCGCTCAACCAGATTCGGCGGCTGCTCCAGCAAGAGTCCGCGCACAACATCGGCGATTGTCTCGAGACGGCGCTCGTACTCCGGGAGCCGCTCCGCGTCCCGTTTGGAGAAGCGGGCCACTTCGCTTTGCGTGACGCCGGGTGCGGACATGAAATATTGCCCGTCCGCCAAGGGCAGAAAATTGGAGACCTTACGCTCGACAATGCGCAGACCGTGACGATGCAGGTTGAGGTCGGCGATTACTTTGGGGTTCAGCAGCGAGACGGTGTAGCTCGCGACCGAATTGCGGAAGCCTGGGTGAAATTCCTCGGTCACCGCGGCGCCGCCAACGATGTCGCGCCGTTCGAGCACGAGCACTTTGAGTCCGGCTTGTGCAAGGTAGGCCGCGCAAACGAGGCCGTTATGGCCGGCGCCGATGATGATGACGTCGTGCATGGGAAGCGGTCATGGCGCGCGCCGCGCCGCGCCGCAAGCGTACTTACGCGCTTTGGCGTGAGGCGGCGCGGTCAGTCGCTTCGCCCGCCATGCGGCCGCCGCTGAGGATTTGCGCCGCGCCGGGTGCGACGTGCGCCAGGGTGTTGCCGAGCAGGATCGTGCCGCCCAGCACAAGGAATGGCTGCGCAACCAGGAAGATCGGATAGAGCGGCGAGCCGAGCGGGCCGGTGACCAAACCAATCAGCGGGCCGAACAGCCAAATCATGATCATGTGCGCGCAGAACAGCAGAAACATGTAGGGCTCGAGCGACTTGACGAATGTCGCGATCTTCGACTCCGTGATCGCCCAGGCGACGCGCCAGAAGAACGCCGCGGCGGCCACGCGCAACAGAATGTCTGCGCCAGCGTGCGCTTCGCGTGGCAGCGGGCCTGCGCCGAACATCACCCAGGCCTTCAGACAGCCGACGGCGACAAACAGCGTGGCGAGCAGCGACATCGGTTTGGCGGCGACGGTTTCGGCCAGATCGCTGCGGCGCGCCAGCATGCCGATCAACAGAAACACCAGGATCGATGGACGCAGCAGCAAGATGAATTTGAACTCGGTGATGCTCCACATCAGCGCAATCGCCAGAATGCCGAACAGGACCGGCGAGGGCATCCGCGCCAGGAACGGCACGAACAGCATGCACACAAACAAGTCGCGCAGAAATGGCATCTGCACGTTGATGTCGCTGGGTTCGGTGAGAATGAACAATTCCTGCAGCGTCCACTGCCAATGCGTGGGCGCGGGCGCCGCAAGCAGGCCGGCGAAGGCGAGGCCGCCGACAATCGCAATCGCCAAGCCGTTCCAGAGCAGCATCGGCGTCAGCACCGTGCGCGCCTTGTTGGCGACGAAGCTTCCCCAATTTTGATTGAGCGCCGAACTCGCCGCGAGCCAGCCGGCGACGATGCTGAGCAATGGCACGGCGCTGCGGCCGAGAAATTCCATCAGCTGCCAACGCAGCACGCCCTGGGCGGTGTGCGCGGCTTCCACCAGATGGGCGTAGTTCAAGCCCGTCCAGGCGTGGGCATAGACCATGCCGGTGATGCACAGGACGCGCGCCACGGCGATCGCGTCCGACACTTGCCGCGTCGGCCGCCGCAGCGTCGAGGGTGAGTCCGTGCTGGTCATGGCATCCCGTCGGCGCACACTTGGCGGTTCCCGGGCCCGCGCTCAATCAGATTAACGGCATAGCGCGTAAGCGTCGCAGCGCATGCCCTTCGCTTGGGCAAAACAAAACCCCGCCGGCCGTCGCCTGCGGGGTTCAGAAACCAACCAACACTAGAAAGATGCGAAAAGGAGAATGGCTCCCCGGGTAGGATTCGAACCTACGACCAATCGATTAACAGTCGATTGCTCTACCGCTGAGCTACCGAGGATCATTCTCTGCCGCGAACCCCTGGCCCGCGAAGGCGCGCTTCCTACCAAGTTCGGGTGCGGGGGGAAAGCCCCGTGTGGAGTTGAATTTTCACGCCCGCAGCCACGCCCTAAAGGAAAACGAGGGCCCCTTGCGGGGCCCTCGAAGGCGTTGGGTATGGTGGGGTGTCTCCAAGGGAAGACAAGGTGAATATCCCCCTAACCGGTAAAGGAAGCATTAATGGCGAACGCCGCGTTCACCAATCTCGCCAAAGTCTTGCTTTGTAGGGAAATTTATTTGCAGGGGCGTGGAGGCCTCGGCCGGAATCGAACCGGCGTACACGGATTTGCAGTCCGCTGCGTGGCCACTCCGCCACGAGGCCCATCACGGCGCAGCCGCATTAGGGCGGTTGTCCTAGGCGCGTCCGGTGGAATCGGTCAAGGCGGACGCACCCTCCCATGCGTATATTTGGTCTGATCCCGCCGCCTTCCAAGGAGGAGCACCAGCGCGCCCGCATCTGGGCGGCGGGGGCTCTGGCCGTGCTCGCGCTGCTTATGCTGCTGCTGCTGATCGGCTCGCCGCCGCCGGAAGAGGCGGATTTGATGCCGCCGGCGCTGCGCACGGCGCAGATCACTGCGTTTCAGGACGATGTCGCGGCCTGTCGCGCGGCGCTGGAGGGCGCCGGCTTCGAGACCGTGCGCCTGCCGGACCGCGAAGAGGGCCGCTGCGGCTATGAGGATGCGGTCGCGCTGACCCAATCCGTGCACGCCTATTCGCAGCCCGTGACCACCACGTGCGCCGTCGCCGCCGCGCTTGTGCTTTGGGAGCGGGATGTCGTGTCGCCGGCGGCGCAGCGGCGGTTCGGCCAGGCGGTCACTCGGATCGAACTGGCCGGCTCATCCTATTCTTGCCGCCCCATTGCCGGGCGTCGTGATGGCCGCCTGAGCGAGCACGCCAGCGCCAACGCGGTGGATATCGGCGGTTTCGTCCTGGCCGACGGGCGGCGGGTCGCAGTGGCGGCCGGTTGGCGCGGGTCGTCGGCGGAGCGGGGGTTCCTACGCGATGTCCGCGACGGGGCCTGCGATTACTTTCAGGCCGTGCTCTCTCCCGATTACAACCGCGCCCACCGCGACCATCTGCATTTCGACCTCGGTCGGGACGATATGTGCCGTTAGACGCGCCCGCGTCACCCGCGCCGCTTGCGGTTCGCGGCGCGGCGGCTTAACCGGGCGGATAAGGAGCAGATTCATGGATTTCGCGCGCGCCCGCGACATGATGGTCGAAAGCCAAGTTCGCACGGCGGACGTGACGGACCCGCGCATCGCGCACGCGATGCGGACGCTGCCGCGCGAGCGTTTCGTGCCGGCGCAGAAGCGGGCGATCGCCTATGGCGACCTGGAAGTCGAAATTGCCCCGGGCCGTTTCCTGCTGCGTCCGCGCGACCTGGCGAAGCTGCTGCAAGCGCTCGCGCCCCAATCGCATGAGCGCGCCCTGGAAGTCGCCGGTGCAACGGGGTATGGCGCGGCGGTGTTGGCGACGCTCTGCAAAGAGGTCGTGGCGCACGACATCAACCCTGATCTCTCCTTCAGCGCCCGCGCGACGCTTGAATCATGCGGTCTCACCAATGCAAAGGCCGTCACGACCGCGGCCGCCGAAGGCTGGCGTGATGATGGGCCGTACGATGTGATTCTGTTGAACGGCGCGGCCGAAATCGTCCCGGATGCGTGGCTTGAGCAATTGGCGCCGGGCGGCCGCTTGGGCGTAATCGTGCGCCAGGGCGCCGCTGGTTCGGCGCGAATCTACACCCGCGCCGACGATGCCGTGGCCTATCGCACCGCGTTTGACGCCGCGCCGCCGGTGGTCGCCGGTCTGCAAAAGCCCGCCGTTTTCACGCTCTAACGTTAGTTTGCGTTAGCCAAGCGAAACGAGCGGGAATTAACGTCCTCTTATTTTATCGGGCGCCACGCTGCGCGTGCTTTCACGCGGTCGATTCTTGTCCGCATGCGCGCACCTTTGCGTACGTGCTTTGATGGACGGGAATCAATCGCATCAATAACGTGTCGGCGAGTCACGCGACTCGATTGAACTCACGAGGCAGGAAATGGCGCTGCAGGATCCGCAAGCCGAACCTTCAATGGAAGAAATTCTGGCGTCGATTCGCCGGATCATCTCCGAAGAAGAACAGGCGCCCGCGCCGGAAGCTGTGCTCGATCTGACGGAATCGGAAGCGCCCGCGCCTGCGCCGGCTCCACTGGCCGCCGCCGCGCCGCCGCCGGCCGCCAGTGAAGACGATATCGTCTTTGATGAAGAGCCCGCGTCGGCGCCGGCTTTTGAAGCCGCGGCTCCGGCTGCCCCGGTTTATACGCCCCCGCCCAGCGTGGACGTCGCGGGCGTCGACACCATCCTCTCGCCGCCCACCGCCAGCGCGGCCGCCGGCGCCATGGCGCGCTTGGCTGGCACGTTGCGGATCTCGGATGCGCCGAACCAGACCATCGAAGGCGTGGTGCGCGAATTGCTGAAGCCCATGCTGAAGGAATGGCTCGATAAGAACCTGCCGGCGATCGTGGAATCGCGGGTCGAGGCCGAGCTGGAACGGATCGCGCGCTTGGCGCGGTAGGCTCTCCAGCCTTTGAGATTTGAGGACGCCCCGGCCCTGGTCGGGGCGTTTTCTTTTGCGCGTCCGGGGTGAAGCGGCCCTCTCGCATTGCAGCATCGGGGCCTGCTATAGCCTCCCGATGATCGAGACGACGTTTAATCCGAAGGAAGTCGAGCCGCGCTGGAGCGAGGCTTGGGAGAAATCCGGCGCCTATAAGCCCAAGGACGACCCGAACGCCGAGGCGTTCTGCATCGTCATCCCACCGCCCAACGTGACAGGCTCCCTTCATATCGGCCACGCGCTCAACAACACGCTGCAGGACGTGCTCTGCCGCTTCGAGCGCCTGCGCGGCAAGAACGTGCTCTGGCAGCCCGGCATGGATCACGCCGGCATCGCCACGCAGATGGTGGTCGAGCGCCAGCTCGCGCAAGCCGGCAAGAACGAAGATCGCCGCTCGCTCGGCCGTGAAGAGTTTCTGAAGCGCGTGTGGTCGTGGAAGGAAGAATCCGGCGGGATGATCTTCCAGCAGCTGCGCCGCTTGGGCGCCTCGTGCGATTGGTCGCGCGAGCGCTTCACGATGGACGAAGGCTTGTCGGCCGCGGTGCTGAAAGTGTTCGTGCAGCTCTACAAGGAGGGCCTCATCTACAAGGACAAGCGCCTTGTGAATTGGGACCCGCACTTTGAAACGGCGATCTCCGATCTCGAAGTCGAGAACAAGGAAGTCGCCGGCCATTTCTGGCACTTCAAATACCCGCTGGAAAACGGCGAGACCTATCAATTCCCGATCGCCTACGACGAAGAAGGCAATCCGACGGAATGGGAAACGCGCGATTACATCGCCATCGCTACGACGCGCCCTGAAACGATGCTGGGCGACGGCGCCGTGGCCGTGCATCCAAGCGACAAGCGTTATGCACCGATCGTCGGCAAGCGCGTGCTGTTGCCGCTCGCGGATCGCTACATCCCGATCATCGCCGACGAATACCCCGATCCGGACTTCGGCTCAGGCGCGGTGAAGATCACCGGCGCACACGATTTCAACGATTACAAAGTCGCGCGCGCACACAACCTGCCCATGTATATCCTGATGGATACGAAGGGCCGCATGGCCGACGCTGCGCACGTGCCGGCGAAATATCGCGGCCTTGATCGCTTTGAAGCGCGTAAACAAGTCGTTGCCGACATCGAAGCGCTGGGTTTGCTCGCCGGCGTTGAGAACAAAAAGATCATGCAGCCGTTTGGCGACCGCTCCGGCGTCGTCATCGAGCCGATGCTGACCGACCAATGGTACGTGAACGCGGGCGAGCTGGCGAAGGACGCGATCGCGGCGGTCGAAGACGGCCGCACCAAGTTCGTGCCGGAGGCGTGGACGAAAACGTACTACCAATGGATGCGCAACATTGAGCCGTGGTGCGTGTCGCGGCAGCTCTGGTGGGGCCACCGCATTCCGGCGTGGTACGGGCCAGATGGCCACGTGTTCGTCGAACTGAGCGAGGCCGAAGCGAAAGCCGCCGCGAAGAAGCATTACGGCAAAGAGGCGGAGCTGCGCCAAGACGAAGACGTGCTCGACACGTGGTTCTCGTCCGGCCTGTGGCCGTTCTCGACGCTCGGCTGGCCGGAGAAGACGAAGGAGCTTGATCGCTTCTATCCGACCTCCACGCTCGTCACCGCGCACGACATCATCTTCTTCTGGGTCGCGCGCATGATGATGCTGGGCATGCACTTCATGAAGGAAGTCCCCTTCCACGAAGTCTATATCCACGCCCTGGTCCGCGACGCGAAGGGCCAGAAGATGTCCAAGTCCAAGGGCAACACGATGGACCCCTTGGACCTGATCGATAAATACGGCGCCGATGCGCTGCGCTTCACGCTGGCGGCGATGGCGGCGCAGGGGCGCGACATCAAGCTCAGCGAACAGCGCATCGAAGGCTATCGCAATTTCGGCACCAAGCTCTGGAACGCCGCCCGCTTTGCGCAAATGAACGAATGCGCGGTGTGGGATAGTTACGATCCACGTTCGCCGCAGCAAATCGTCAACAAATGGATCATCGGCGAAACCGCGAAAGCGGCGGCGGCGGTGACGCGCGAATTGGAGGCGCGGCGCTTCAACGAAGCGGCGGGCGCGCTCTATAAATTCGTCTGGAACGTCTATTGCGATTGGTATCTCGAATTCATCAAGCCGTTGTTGAACGGTGAAGACGAAGCCGCCAAGCTTGAGACGCGCCGCACCGCCGCCTGGGTGCTCGATCAAATCCTGATCCTGCTCCACCCGTTCATGCCTTTCATCACCGAAGAGATTTGGACCCGCATGGGCGAATATGGCCACAAGCGCGAGCGCATGTTGATCTCGGAGACCTGGCCGCGCCTGGGCAACGATCTGATCGACGCGGCCGCCGAAGCCGAGATCGATTGGATGGTGCGCCTGATCGAAGAGACGCGCTCCACCCGCTCCGAACTTAATGTGCCCGCCGGCGCCAAGATTCCATTGCTGCTGATCGGCGCCGATGCGGCCACCGAGGCGCGGCTGGAGCGTTACCAAGATCTGATCGATCGCATGGCGCGGCTCGAATATTCGACCAGCGCCAAGGACGCGCCGAAAGGCTCGGTGACGTTCGTGCTCGATGGCGCGACGGTGGCGTTGCCGCTGGAAGGCGTGGTCGATCTGCCGGCGGAATCCGCGCGCTTGGCGAAGGAGATCGGCAAGCTCGAGGCGGAAATCGGCAAGATGGACGCGAAGCTCAACAACGCCGAATTCATCAAGAAGGCGCCGGAAGAGGTGGTCGAGGAATTGCGCGAACGGCGTGAGGACGCGACGACAACGGCCGCGAAACTCGCACATGCCCTGAAGCAGATTGGTGGAGCCGGCTAATGCGCATCTTCGTCACCGGCGCGTCAGGTTTTGTCGGCGGGGCGGCGACGCAGAAACTTGTGGCGGCGGGGCATGATGTCCGCGCCATGTCGCGCTCGGAAAAGTCCGATGCAAAGATCGCCGCGCTCGGCGGCAAGCCGGTGCGCTGCGATCTGGAAGACGTAACAGCCGCTAATATCGGCGACGCAGAGGCCGTGATCCATTGCGCCGCGTTCGTGGAGCAATGGGGCCCGCGCGACGCCTGGAAGCGCTTCAATGTCGATGGCACGGCGCGCATGCTGGCGGCGGCGCGCGAAGCGGGCGTGAAGCGCTTCATCCATATCGGTACGGAAGCGGGGCTCTTCCACGGCCAGCATCTGCGTAGCGTTGACGAGACCTATCCGCTCGCGCCGCACTCGCCATACCCATATTCTTCCACCAAAGCGCAAGCCGAGCAGCTGGTGCGCGCGGCCAACGCGCCTGGATTTGAAGCCATCGTGCTCCGTCCGCGTTTCATCTGGGGGCCGGGCGACACGACTCTGCTGCCGACTATCGTCGCGATGGCAAAGGCCGGCCAATTCATGTGGATCAATGGCGGCGGCGCCATGACCTCCACCACCCACATCGCCAATCTCGTGCACGCGATCGACCTCGCGCTCACCAAGGGCCGGCCCGGCGAAGCCTATTTCATCCTCGATGACGGCGTCCGCCCGATGCGCGAGATGATGAGCGGCATGGCCGCCGCGCGCGGCGTGTCGCTCGCGGATAAATCCGTGCCCGGCTGGGTCGCCGACGCGATCGGCGCGACCTGCGAAACGCTCTGGCGCACGTTTCCGATGAAGGGTGAGCCGCCGCTGACGCGCTTCAGCGCCATGATCATGTCGCGCGACGCGATCCTGAAGGACGACAAGGCGCGCGCCGAGATGGGTTATGCGCCGGTGATCAGCGTCGAAGAGGGATTGCGGACGCTTTAAGTTCCCGGCTGCACGTACGGGATCGCCGAGAAAAACTCCCGCTCCCACTGGCGCGGATCGTTTTCCATGCGCGTCTCGGTATCGAACACCATCGTCTCGCGCGCCGGCAGCGTATGCGGCGCCCAGCGCGGGATCGTCGCGCAATTCGGATCGGCCGTCCGCGCGAAGGCGATAAACGCATCCATCATCCGCGTCGAAATGTGCTCGCCCGCTTCCGTGCGCTCGCCAATGAAGCTGGACGCTTCCAGATTGCCGAACACCAACGGAATATCCAGCGTGTGTGGCGCGCGGAAAATCCCGCCCTCGCGAGGGCTACGCCAATCCAGTTGATACACATAGGCCGGCGCGCCCGCGCGGGCGCGTTCTTCCGCCTCGATCACTTGACCACGCCACGAACGCGCAGCGGTGGAAGCGGCGAAATACACCTCGCTCGGCGTCCAATCTGGAAAGCGTTGGCGATAGGCGGCGACAACGTGCGCGGGGTCCGTATCGATGCGCATCTGCGTCACCAACGCCGGGGCCACTTGCGCCCAAGTGAAATTAAAGGGCGCGCGATCCTGGCCCGTAAAGCCGCGCGTCTCGTCACGCGTGTTGCCGAGCATCATTGGGATGTGCAGCGATTGCGGCGCGGCGTCGGGATAGAACGGGTGGCGGTGCAAATGCACGAAATCGAGCACCGGCCCAAAATAGAGCCCGCTATTGTCCAGGATCGGATCGCGCGCGCTTTGCGCTTCGACCAAACGCTGCGCGGGTAGTGTCCGCAATTGCTCCACATCGCCGCGCGCCAGGCCAAGCGCTTCCATGAACGTTAGCGTGCGCTTCTCGGCATTCAACGGGCCGGACGCCGTTACTTGTTGCCCGCTCATGGTTGCCGCGCGGTGAAACAGGCCAGCCGCCGCCGGCTGCGCCATCATGGTCGCGATCTTCGCGCCGCCGCCGGATTGGCCGAACACCATCACGCAATCCGGATCGCCGCCGAATTCCGCGATGTTTTCCTGCACCCAACGCAGCGCCAGCATGATGTCGAGTTGGCCGGCATTGCCGCTGTCGGGGAAATCGCCAAGCCGCGCGAGCGAGAGATAGCCGAAGGCGTTCAGGCGGTGATTGATCGTCACCACGACAACGTCGCCGCGTTGCGCGAGCCGTGCGCCGTTATAAAGCGGGTGCGAGCCGGAGCCGGACGAATAGGCGCCGCCATGAATGTAAAACATCACCGGCCGCCGCGCGTTGTCGCGCAAGCCCCGCGTCCAAATATTGAGGAAGAGACAATCCTCGCTCTGCGCCTCGTCATCGCCACGCTGCGGGCAAGCGGGGCCATACGCCAGCGCGTCGCGCACACCGGACCAACGCCGCGGAGCGACCGGCGCCTGAAAACGGCGCGGGGCGGTGTCCGCGCCATAGCGTACGCCTTTGAACACATGAACGCCGTTCATCGTCGCGCCACGCACGCGGCCGTGCTGGGTGCGGGCGATCGGCGTGGCTTGCGCGAACGCCGGAACTGGGGTTGCGGCGGCGAGCGAGGCGGCCAGGAGGGCGCGGCGGTCAATCTGCATGGGCCAAGACTTACGCAAGAGGAAACCGGTGGCAATAGGCGCGCGACGCAGGGCAGGCTAGGAATGTCTCACGGGGAATCGCCGTGGACGCGCAGCCGCAACTCATCGACCTCGCTCGATTGGACGACGCGACCTTCGACCGACTCTACAAAGAACGGATCGAGCCGTGTTTCGTCGCAAACGAGGCCGATCGCGTGGAGGCGGTGGCGACATTCAAGAAGTGGATGTGGATCACGGTCGGGTTGGCGGCGGCGGCCGCAATAGCGCTCGTCTTGTCCACCCAGCAAATGGTGCACGGCCTCATGCTCGCGCTCGCCGTGCTCGTCGTCGGCGGCGTGTTGGCTTACCAGCCGCTCGCGAAAGTCGGGCAGACCTTAAAGCGGCAATATTGCGCCGCGATCGCTGAAGCGATGGGCGCGTCCTTCTCTTTGAGCGGTTTCAGCCCGCCGGCGTTTCCGCGCCTCCAGCAATTGCAGCTCGTGCCGAGCTTCGCGCGCTCCAAGTTCGAGGATTGGTTTCACGGCAATTACAAGGATTGCTCCTTCGATCTCTACGAGGCGCATCTCGAACAACGCTCCACCGACAGCAAGGGCCGCACGCGCTACACCACGGTGTTTCGCGGCCAGCTGATCCGCATGCATTTCCCGATCGAATTTCTGGGCGTCACCATCGTGCGGCGCGACGCTGGCGTGTTCAACGTGTTCGGCGGCGGCAAGGCGGATGGGCGCCAATTGGAGCGGGTGCGGCTCGTCGCCTCTGAGTTTGAGAAGGCGTTTGAGGTGTGGAGCACGGATCAAGTCGAGGCGCGCTATTTGCTGCATCCGGTGATGATGGAACGGCTGATCGCGCTCGAGACGGCGCTGCACGGCAAGCGCATTCGCTGCGCCTTCGAGAATGGCGATCTGCTCGTCGCCGTGGAGGGCGGCAATCTGTTTGAACCGGGCGATCTGTTTAAGCCCTTGGTCGATCCCTCCCGCGCGCGCCGCATCGTTGACGAGATCGCGAGCGTGGTGAAGGTGATGGATCAGGTGCTGACGGCGCAGAATACGCGACCGCGCTGAGATGCCCCCATTGCCGGTCGAGCCAAGCGTCATACTGCCGTTCCTGCTGGCCGTGAGCCTGATCGAACTCACGCCGGGTCCAAACATGGGCTACCTCGCCGCGCTGTCCGCGAGCGAGGGTCGCATCGCTGGATTCAAGGCCGTGCTGGGAGTCACGGTCGGTCTCGCCTTCTACATGTTGCTCGCCGTATTCGGCATCGCCGAACTGATCGCGGCGGCGCCGATCGTCTATGGCGCGCTGCGTTGGGCGGGCGTGCTCTATCTGCTCTACCTCGCGTGGGAAGCGTGGCGCGGCGCCAGTGATGCATCGCCCGCCCACACGCGCGTCGTGGATCACAAACCCTTCTGGCGCGGGCTGATCGCCAACGTGCTGAACCCGAAGGCCGCGGTGTTCTACGTGACCTTGTTGCCGGGCTTCATCGCCGACGGTCGCGGCGCGTTTTGGCTGCAGGCGCTGATCTTGGGCTCGGCCCATTTGCTCATCGCCCTTCTCGTGCATGGACTGATCGTGCTCGGCGCGGCGCGGGCGGGCCAGCTCATCGCCGCAACATCGCACGCGCCGGCCCTGCGCCGCGCGCTCGCGCTCAGCATTGCTTTGATCGCTGTTTGGCTTGCCTGGGAGACGCGCTGATCAGACGTCCACGATGGCGCCGCGTCCGGCGTCGTCGCCAATGGCGATCCGCTTGCCGTCGGCGCTCCAGGCCAGCGCACTGACGGCGCCTTCGCCGGGCTCATCGAGTTCCATGCCCATGCTGTCGGCGAAGCGGACAACGAGCGCTGCGCCATCGGCATATCCAATCGCCAACACTTCTTCGGTCGGATGGAACGCCACCGCCGTCACCAGCGCCTCGCGCTCCCCGGGCTGAAGCGGCGGCTTGCCTTGCGGCCCCAGCTTGCCGACGAACGGCCACACGATCGCGGCGTTCGCGCCTGACGTGGCGAGCCAACGCCCACGCCTGTCCCACGAGAACGAGCGCGTCTTCGACGGATAGCCGTCCATGCGCAAATCGGTCTTTTCCGGTAGTCGCCACCCGTGCAGCGCGTTTTCCTGCATCCCGGTGATCACGTAAGCGGCGTCCGGCGAAATGGTGATGGCCAGATGCGAGCCCTGCCAATTCAGCGCCACGCCCTTGTCGGTGGGCGTCAGCACGTAACGCAGGGTCGCGCCGCCATAATGGCTCGCGGCCAAGCGCCGGCCCTTGGCGTCGAGCGCCAAGCCGCCGAGGTTGGTGGGATATGCAAAGCGATGCGTTTCCGTGTCGGCTTGGAAAACGATGGCTTCCTTGCCGACGCCCGCAACGATCAGATTGGTCGCCGCACTTGTGACGACGTGATCGACCCATCTGCGCGCTTCTGCGAGCGTCAGCACCTCGCCGCCCGGCGCAATGGTTTTCAATCGTCCATCATCGCCGCCGGTGACGATGCGCTTGCCATCCGGATGCAGCGCCGCACTGAGGATCACGCCGTCATGCGCATCAATGCGGCGAGTGTCACCCGTGCGCGGCGCGATGAGCACTTGGCCGTCGCTCAGCGCAAACAGCGCCTCGTCGCCGATCCAATGTACTGAAGTGGCCCCAGCGCCTAAAGCCAGACGACGGCCGGTCTCGTAAACTTGCGCGGTCACGCTGCGCAGGCCGCGAAAGCGGTTTCGAGTTCGGCGCGGTCGAGATTGCGGCCGATGAACACGAGACGCGACACGCGCTTTTCATCCGCGCGCCAATCGCGCTGCGTGTCGCCTTCAATGATCATGTGCACGCCTTGCACCACGAAGCGCTTCGGTTCGTCCGGGAAGGCGAAAATGCCTTTGAGGCGCAGAATGTCAGGCCCACGCTGCTGGGTGATGTCGTTCAGCCATGGCAGCAGCTTTTGCGGGTCGATCAGCTTGTCGGTCGACAGTGAAACGCTGGCGATGCCGGAGGCGGCGACGTGGTCGTGCTCATCGTGGTGATGATGGTGGTGATCGTGGCCATGATGGTCGTGATCATGGTCGTGATGCGCGCAGGCCTCGTCGCAATCGTGATCGGGCAGGAAGTGCGGATCGATCTCGGTCACGCGATCGAGGTCAAACGCGCCAACGTCCAAAATTTTGTCGAGCGCGATGTCGCCGCGGTTCATGCGGTGGATGCGGGCGGTGGCGTTCACCGCGCGAACCTGGCGCTCCACAGCGGCGAGTTCTTCTGGTGAAGCCAAATCGGTCTTGTTCAGCAGGATCACGTCCGCGAACGCGATCTGCTCGGCCGCTTCCTCTTGGTTCGCGAGCTGGCCGGCGACGTGCTTCGCATCGACAACCGTCACGATCGCATCGAGCTTTGTCTTCGCGCGTACGTCCGCGTCCACGAAAAACGTCTGCGCCACGGGCGCGGGCTTCGCGAGGCCGGTGGTCTCCACCAGGATCGCGTCGAAGCGGCCTTTGCGCTTCATCAAACCTTCAATGATGCGGATCAGGTCGCCGCGCACCGTGCAGCAGACGCAGCCATTGTTCATCTCGAACACTTCTTCGTCGGCGTCGACGATCAGGTCGTTGTCGATGCCGATCTCGCCGAACTCATTGACGATGACGGCGTATTTCTTGCCGTGCGGCTCGGTCAGGATGCGGTTCAACAGGGTGGTTTTGCCCGCGCCCAGGAAGCCTGTGAGCACGGTGACGGGAACGGGTTGGGTCATGGCCCCTAGATAGCTATTCCGGCCCCGAGCGCTAGCGGCTAGGCTGCGGCCAAAGGTGGGGAGAGCCGGCATGAGCTGGAAGCGGTGGGTTCTGCTGATCGGTGGCGGCCTCGTTGCCGCCGCGCTCATCGGGGCGGGCGCCCTGGCCTATTTGATCCTGCGCCTGGACGTCCGGGCCGAGGTCGAGCGGGCGGTGGAAAACGGAACCGGCCGCGACCTCACCATCGCGGGCGACGTCGGCGTCAGCTTCTGGCCGGTGCTGGGCTTGCGGGCCGAGCAGGCGACCTTGGCCAATGTCGAGGGAGGACGCGCGCCCGCCTTCGTCACCGCCGAGGAGATCGACATCGGCGTCGAATTGCGCCCGCTCCTGGATCGCCAAGTCGTGGTGCGCCGGCTGGTGCTGCAGCGCCCAAACATCGCCTTCGAAGTGAACGCCGAGGGGCGCCCGAATTGGATCCTCAGGCCGCGTCAGCCAGAAGGCCAAACACCCACACCCACGCCGCCGCCAACGACAACGCCGTCCGAGCCCAACGTCGACGTTGGCCGCACCCGCCTGCGCGAAGTGCGCATCGTCGATGGTGAGGCCAGCTTTTTCGATGCGCGCCGCGGCGTCGGCTGGGTCGTCGGTGATGTCGATTTGACAACGGCGCTCAATGGCTTGGATGAGCCGATGAACGTGGCCGGTTCGATCCGGTACGCCGATCGCCCGGTCGAACTCACGATCGACATGCGTCGCCCCAGCGCGATGCTGCGCGGTGAGCGCATGCCGCTCAGTATCGATGTGCAGAGCGAATTGCTGAACATGCATTTCGAAGGCCAGACGCTCGCCGTCTCCGGCGAACTGGCCGGCCTTGTGCGCGCCTCGGGCCCGAGCTTGCGCCAGCTCGCCGCCTGGGGCGGCTCACCCATCCAGGGCGGCGTCGGGCTTGAGGCCTTCGCCGTAGCAGGCCGCCTCGAAATCAGCGGCGGGCGCTACGCGTTCTCCAACGCCGGCTTCGCGCTCGATCTCATCCGCGGCCGCGGCGATTTCGTGCTCTCTTCGCTGCGCAACAAGCCGTATCTCAGCGGCCGTCTCGAACTCTTCGATTTCGATCTCAACCCGTATCTCTCCGGCCAAGCGCCGCCGGCGGCGCCCGTGGCGCAAGCAGAAATCGCCGCCGCCATGCCTGACGCCGTGCAGAGCGCGCCGGACGCGCAAATCGCCGCCGTCGAGGCCGCGCCACGCGCGCTCGACGTGCAGGCGGAGGCGAGCGAGACGCCGATCGATTGGGCCGGTCTGCGCATCTTCAACGCCGATCTCGAACTGGTGACGCACGCCGTGCTGTTCCAGCACATGCGCCTCGACAGCACGCGGCTGAACCTTGTGCTCAATGACGGATACTTGGCCGCGACGCTGCACAATATGACGCTTTACGGCGGTTCGGGCCGCGGCCGCTTTGAGATCGATGCACGTCAACCGAGCGCCCGCATCGTCCAGGACCTCGCTTTCACCGGCCTCGACGCCCAACGCTTCTTGAGCGACGCTATCAATTTCGCAGGCATCGAAGGCCGCGCGGAGCTGAGCCTGAATCTCGTCGCCCAGGGGCTCACGCAAAGCGAGCTCATCGCCAGTGTGGATGGCCGTACGCATTTGGAAGTCGTGTCCGGCGTGCTGCACGGCGTCGACCTCGGCGGCGTCGCCACCACGATCCGCAACGCGCTGCGCGGCGAGCTGATCGCGCCGGAAGCACGCACGCCGTTTCAAGGCTTCTCCGGCACCTTCTCCATCGCCGATGGCGTACTCGCGTCTGACAATCTGAGTTTCAACACCGAGGATTTGCGTATCCCCGGCATCGGCGTCATCGACCTGCCTCAGCGCCGGCTCGACGTGCGTCTTGCGCCGCGTTCGCCGCGGGGCGGCATCGTCTTCCCGTTCTCGGTGCGCGGGCCGTTCAATCAATTCGCCTATAACAGCGACATCAACGACCGCGCCCAACGCGAAATCCTCGCCCGCGTGCGCGCGACGCAGGCAGCGTCGCGCGCCGCGGCCGCGAACTGAGTCCGTCAGTCCATCAGCCGCTGCATCAGGTAAGTGTATTCAAGCGCCCGACGGCGCGCGGCTTCATTGAGATTTGCCGCCGCCGAATGGCCGCCGTCGATATTCTCGAAATAGAGCACCGGCATGCCGAGCTCCATCATCCGCGCCACATATTTCCGCGCATGGCCCGGATGGACGCGGTCGTCCTTGGTGGAGGTCACCACGAACGGAACCGGGAAATCATCGCGTGCGCGCAGATTCTGGTACGGCGTGATGGTCTCCAGGAACGCGCGCTCCTCCGGATTCGAGGGCGAGCCGTACTCATCGACCCAGGAGGCGCCCGCCAACAATTGGTCGTAGCGCAACATATCCAGCAGCGGCACTTGCACGACGGCCGCATTGATCATTTCCGGATGCTGATTGAGCATCACGCCCATCAGCAAGCCGCCGTTGGAGCCGCCCATGATGCCGAGCCGCCGCGGGCTGGTGATGCGGCGCTCCACCAGATCGCGCTCAACCGCGTAGAAATCGTCATAGATCACTTGGCGATTGGTGCGCAGGCCCGCTTGGTGCCAGGCCGGCCCGAACTCGCCGCCGCCGCGGATATTGGCGATCACATAGACGCCGCCGCGATCGAGCCAGAGCTTGCCGAGATTGGGCGAATAGCCCGGCGTCATCGACACCTGGAACCCGCCATAGGCATAGAGCAGGGTCGGGTTCTCGCCATTGAACGCCATGTCGCGGCGGCGCAACACGAAATACGGCACGCGTGTGCCATCGGCGCTCAAGGCTTCGAATTGCTCGGTCACGTAGGGCGAAGCATCGAACTGCGCCGGCAGGGCGCGAATGGCGCGCGCGCGCGTGGCGTTTTGTTCAAGCGCGTAGAGCGTGTCGGGCGTCAGGAAATCCTCGAACACCGCGAACGCCGCGCTGTCGGTTGGCGAGGAGCCGGCCATCGTCACCGAGCCATTCTCCGGCAGAGCGATCGTGGTCGTCGCCCATTGACCGCCCGCGCGCGCAATGCGCAACAAGCGGCCACGTACGTTTTCATAGCCCGCCACGAGGATCGCATCGCGCGTGATCGAGACGCCTTCGATGGATTGGCGCGCATTCGGCGCGAACAGCACCGTCGCCTGCGGCGTCGCGCTGCCGCTTTCGCTTAGCGGATAGGCGATCAGGGCGCCTTGCGGATGGCCAAGCCATGCCTCCTGCAGCGTCGCGATCAGATAGCCTTGATAGAGCCCCTGGATCGAGGATTTCTCAGGCAAGCTGATGCGCTGTGGCGCGGCGCCGTCGATGCGCCAATTGACCGATTCAAAGAACGTATTGGCTTCGATGGCGATGGGAACGCGACGGCCGTCCGTGTCCTGATACACGCCCGCGAAAAGGCCGACGTCGCTCGCTTGACCGCGAATGACTTCCGTCGCGCTCTCAAGCGGCGTCCCTCGCGTCCAGCGCTTCAACACGAACGGATAGCCGCTTTCCGTCATCGTGCTGGCGCCATTCTCTTGGCCCCAATCGGTGGCGACAAGCAGCGTATTCTGGTCGAGCCAAGCCACGCCGGATTTTGCTTCCGGCACCACAAACCCGTTCGCGACGAAGCTGCGCGTCGCCAGATCATATTCGCGATAGGTCGAGGCGTCCTTGCCGCCATCGGAGAGAGACACCATGCAACGTGTTGTGCCCTCCAGGCAGTCGATGCCCTTGAACACCCAATTGGCGTTTTCGGCCGCGGCGATTGCGTCGATATCGAGCACAATTTCCCAGACCGGATTGCCGCTGCTGAATTGCGCGATCGGCGTACGGCGATAAATGCCGCGCACGTGCGTCTCGTCCTGCCAGAAATTGTAATAATAGCCCTCATGAATGCCTCCGGTCGGGAGGCGGTCACGGCTATTGGCCAACGCGATCGCATCGGCATGGAGAGACGCAAAGCGCGGATCGCGTTCAAGCTGCGCCAAAGAGCGCGCATTCTGTTCGCGCACCCAAGTCAAAGCGCGTTCGCCTTCGACCTCTTCAAGCCAAAGGTAGGGGTCTTCCGTCATCAATGCAGAGCCTGTGGTTGGTGTTGTGGCGCATGAGGCCAGGATCAGAGCGCCGAATCCGGCGGCGAGTGCGGCTAAGCGCATATAGGGTCCCCTAATCAATTGAGCGGGCAAACAAGCAGATCGCCGCCCCCGGGGGCAAGGGCGGTTCGTCGCAACCGCTTCGCTTCGTCGGAGAGCCGTAGCGCGGAACCACAAAGCCCCCTACATTTGAAGGCGATGCGCTATTTCAAGATGAACGGCTGCGGCAACGATTTCGTCATCATCGACGCCCGCTCACGCGGCGCGTTGCCGCTGAGCCATGCGCAGGCCCGCGCCATCGCGGACCGCGAGCGGGGCGTGGGCTGCGATCAGGTCATTGCGCTCGAGCGCTCGATTCGCGGGGACGCTTTCATGCGCATCTGGAACGCCGACGGCGGTGAGGTCGACGCCTGCGGCAACGCCACGCGCTGCGTCGCGTGGCTGCTCATGGAGGAAGGCGGGGCCGCCTCGCGTCGGATCGAAACCCCGGCAGGCATGCTCTACGCCGAGCGAGCCGGCGAGCGTGTGATCACGGTCGATATGGGCTCGCCCTTGCTGCGCTGGGAGGAAATCCCACTCGCGCGCGCCATGCCGACGGATCGCATGGATTATGCGGTGGAGGGTTTCGAGGCGCCGGGCGCCGTGAACATGGGCAATCCGCACGTTGTGTTTTTCGTCGACGACGTCTCGGCTGTGCCGATCGAAACGCTTGGGCCGCGCATCGAGCACGATCCGCTCTTTCCCAAGCAGGTTAATGTCGGCTTCGCCGAGGTGCGTGCGCCGACGCAAATCCGCTTGCGCGTGTGGGAGCGCGGCGCCGGGCTCACCAAGGCCTGCGGCACAGGCGCCTGCGCGGCCGTGGTCGCCGCGCATCGTCAGGGGCGGACGGAGCGTAAGGTTGAAGTCTTGGTGGACGGAGGTTCACTTGAGATTGAATGGCGCGCGGGCGACGACCGGGTATTGATGACGGGTCCGGTCGAGCTAGAGGCCACGGGGGAGCTGCCTGCCGCATGAAACGTCTGCTCGCCTGCCTCGCACTTTCCGCCTGCGCCACCACGCAAGCGTCCCCGCCGCCCGAACGCGTCGCAGGGTGCTGGATCGCACGCACCGGCACGGCCAGCACGACGACCATGCGCTGGCTGCCAGATCGCGAACGGCCCGGCGTGTTGCGCGGTGACAAGCTTGAATACCGCGCCTCGGGCGATCCTATCTCAACCCGTTACACGCTTGAGCCCAACGAGAGCGGTCACGCGCTCTGCGCGCTGGATAACGCTAATCACGCGACCGCCTGTTGGGTGGTTGCGCAAGGCGAGGACGGTTCGCTCGAAGGCGGTCGCGCCTTCATCGACGCCTATGCTGACCGCTTGCGCATCAGCATCGTCGGCGACGGCGCCGAACGCACCATCTTCCAGGGCCGCCGCGACGGCTGCGATTGAATGAGTCTCGGCCAGACTCTTCTCGTCGCAGGCATCATCTGGACGCTGGCGCTGCTTGCTCTGGCCGCCATGCGCTTCTTTAAATTGGCGCCACCGATCGAGGGCGCGTGGCCCTGGCGACTGTGGATTGCGATCTCCAGCCCATTCGCCGCGGCTTTGCTGCCGCTTCATGCGTTCTGGTTTGCCGTTGTCGTGACGCGGAGTGATTTTGCTTTGCTTGGCGCGCTGATCCTTGGCCCGTTGCTGCTATTGAGTGTCGCGGGCCTATTCGGGCTCATGAAGGGAATGCCAAAGTGATCAGCGGCTTCGATCACGTGGTGATCGCGGTGCGCGATCTGGAAGCGGGCGCTGCGGCGTATGAAACCCTGCTTGGTCGGTCGATTGGACGACGCGTCTCTCGCGACGGCATCGATGCGGCGCTGATCGGGCTCGACAACATCTCAGTGGAACTCATCGCGCCGGGCGCGGACGGTGCGGGCGCCGACCGATTGCGCGTGGCGCTGGAGGACGGCGAAGGTCTCAAGAGCATCGTCTTCGCCGCGCGCGACCTGCCGTCGTTGCATCGCCGCGCCGAGCGGGTGGGATTGGCGCCGGAAGCAATCACGCAACGCGAGGATTACGACGTGTTTCGCTTCTCGACGGAACGCACGCACGGCGTCCGCTTGATGGCGCAAGAACGTCGCGCGCCGACGCAGCGCTCGCACGAGGCCGGGGCGGGCGTCAGCGGCATTGATCATATCGTCGTGCGTACGCCTGACGCTGAACGCGCCGCCGCGCTCTATGGCGCGCGGCTCGGGCTCGACATGCGGCTCGATCGAGAAATCGCCGGCCGTCGCTTGATGTTTTTTCGCTGCGGCGACGCGATCATGGAAATTGTCCAGGACTCCAGCATTGACAATGGCCGCGACAATGTCTGGGGCCTGTCTTGGCGTGTCGCCAACGCCGAGCTTGCACGCGCTCGGCTCGCTGCAGCCGGCCTCGACGTTTCTGAGGTGCGCACCGGCCTTAAGCCTGGAACCCGTGTCTTCACTGTGCGCGACGGCACGTGCGGCGTACCCACACTCATGATCGAACCCAGCTCAAAACGCGATTGATCCTGTCACGTTTGCTTGCGATGCTCGCGCAAACGGAGGGGACCGTCATGTCAGACCGGCAAGCGCTGAACGCGACATTTTTTGCTTTTCGCAAGCGCGAGAAGAGCGGGGTTTTGCTCCAGGCCGCCTTGGGCTTTGTGATCCTCGCGATCGTGTTGATCGCGGCCTTTATCGGCGCGATCTACGGCGTGACCGGCGGCGCCGCTTTTAGCCAAGCGGCGATGGCTGGGCAGACCGACCCCGATGCGATCGCCCAGATGATGTCGCCGGCGGCGTTGGGCGGCGTTATGCTGATCTATCTCGTTTTCCTGTTCGCCTTTTTCGTGCTGACAGCGGCGTTCGAGGCGGCGTGCCTGCGTTGGCTGATCCGCGGCGAATCCGGCGGCGGCTTTCTCGGCCTCCAACTCGGCGCCGACACTTGGCGCGTCTATGGCGTCTATTGGGTCTGGTTGATCGCGTTTGTCATCGGCACGATTGTGTTCGCGCTGCTGCTGGCGTTGCTTACGGGCGCGCTCGGCGCCGTACTCGGTGCGGATTCGCCCTTCATGCTGATCCCGCTGCTGATCGCCTTCATTGTGCCGATCTATATCAGCGTGCGCTTGGCGCCGGCGGCCGCAACCTCGGTGGCCGAGCGCAAATTCGCCTTTTTCGACGCCTGGAAAGTGTCGCGCGAGCGCTTCTGGGCGCTGTTCGGCGCGTTCCTGCTGCTCTGGCTCATCTACACGGTGGCCGTCTCGATCGTGATCGGCATGTGGATGGGCGCGACCATGGTGAACGTCATGACCGACGCCATGAACCGCGGCGCAGGCGACCCAGCCCAGGCCGCCGAAGCCATCAACGCCGCCGTGCTCAACGCCATGAGCACGCCGACCGGCCTCATCTCCTATGTTGTCATGCAGATCGCCTCCATGGCGCTCGCGGTCACGTTCTACATCGCCATGTATGGCGTGAACGCGCGCGCCGCCGCGGTCGCACTCGAAGAGGCCAAGATCGAACAACAGCCGGCGAGCTGACCGCCGGCGCGGGCGCGTCTCCTAAGCGGAGGCGCGCTTCTTCTTCGTGGCCTTGGGCGCGGGCGCTTCCGCCGCCGCGACCTTGCGCTTCACTGGCGCGGCCTTGCGCGCGTTCTGCTTCTCCAGCGTCTCGGCGAGATAGCGGCCGGTCCAGCTCTCCTTGACCTTGGCCACGTCTTCCGGCGTGCCTTGCGCCACGATGCGTCCGCCGCCATCGCCGCCTTCGGGCCCGAGGTCGAGGATCCAATCCGCCGTTTTGATCACATCGAGATTGTGCTCGATCACCAGCACCGAATTGCCGTTGTCGACCAGCTCGTGCAGCACTTCGAGCAGCTTCTTGGTGTCCTCGAAATGCAGCCCCGTCGTCGGCTCATCGAGAATATAGAGCGTGCGGCCCGTGGCGCGCTTGCTCAGCTCCTTCGAAAGCTTCACCCGCTGCGCTTCGCCGCCCGACAATGTCGTCGCTTGCTGGCCAATATGCACATAGCCCAAGCCCACGCGCTTTAACGTCTCCAGCTTGTCGCGAATGCTGGGCACCGCGTTGAACAGGTTCGCGCCTTCGTCCACCGTCATGTCGAGCACGTCGGAGATCGATTTGCCCTTGTAGAGAATTTCCAGCGTCTCGCGATTATAGCGTTTGCCCTTGCACGTATCGCAGGTGACATAGACGTCAGGCAGGAAGTGCATCTCGATCTTGATCACGCCGTCGCCTTGGCACGCCTCGCAGCGCCCGCCCTTGACGTTGAACGAGAACCGGCCCGGCCCGTAGCCGCGCGCCTTCGATTCCGGCAAGCCCGCATACCAATCGCGGATCGGCGTGAACGCGCCCGTGTACGTCGCCGGGTTTGAGCGCGGCGTGCGCCCGATCGGCGATTGATCAATGTCGATGATCTTGTCGATGTGTTCGAGCCCCAAGATCGCGTCGTGCTCGGCCGGCACATCGCCCGCGCCATGCCATTGCCGCGCGACCGCTTTGTAGAGTGTCTCGATTACAAGCGTGGATTTGCCGCCGCCGCTGACGCCGGTTACGCAGGTAAACGTACCCAGCGGAATCTCCGCATCGACATTGCGCAGATTGTTGCCCCGCGCGCCCTTGATCGTGATCTTGCGCTTCTTGTCGGTCCAGCGCCGCTTCTCGGGGATCGCAATCTCGCGCGCGCCGGTCAAATAGGCGCCGGTGATCGAATTCGGATTCTTCTGAATCTGCTCGGGCGTGCCTTCGGCGATGATCGTGCCGCCATGAATGCCCGCCGCCGGCCCCATATCGATGACGTGGTCCGCCGTCAGGATGGCTTCTTCGTCGTGTTCGACGACAAGCACCGAATTGCCCAGATCGCGCAGCCGCTTCAGCGTATCGAGCAGCCGCGTATTGTCGCGCTGGTGCAAACCGATCGACGGCTCGTCCAACACGTAAAGCACGCCCGTCAGGCCCGAGCCGATCTGCGACGCCAAACGAATCCGCTGGCTCTCGCCGCCGCTCAGCGTGCCTGACGCGCGTCCGAGCGAGAGATAATCCAAGCCCACATCCACCAGGAAGCGCAGCCGATCATTGATCTCCTTCAAAATCCGAACCGCGATTTCCTTCTGCTTCGGCGTCAGCTGGTCATTCAACGCCGCGAACCAATCGCGCGCGTTGCGGATCGAGAAATTCGACGCCGCCGAAATGTCGAGCATCGCCACCTTCACCGCGAGCGCTTCCGGCTTCAGGCGTTTGCCTTCGCATACCGGGCAGGGCGCCTCCGATTGGTAGCGCTCCAAATCCTCGCGCACCCAGGTCGAATCCGTTTCCTTCCAGCGACGCTCCAAATTCGGCAGCACGCCTTCGAAATTCTTCGTCGTCTCGTAACGGCGTACGCCATCGTCATAGACGAACTTAATCGGCTCCTTGGTGCCGTGCAGGATCGCGCCGCGCAGCTCTTTGGAAAGCTCCTTCCACGGCGTCGTCGGCTTGCATTTGAAATGCTTCGCCAACGACTCAAGCGTCTGCGCATAAAGCGGCGAGGGGCCTTTGGCCCAAGGCGCCACCGCGCCGTCCTTCAGCGACTTGTCGTGATCCGGGATCACCAGATCAGCGTCGAATTTCAGTTGTACGCCCAGACCATCGCACGCGGGGCAAGCGCCTGCCGGATTGTTGAACGAGAAGAGCCGCGGCTCGATTTCCGGAATGGTGAAGCCCGAGACCGGGCAGGCGAATTTCTGGCTGAAGATGATGCGCTCTGGCGCGCTCGCCTTGTTTTTCAACGTCGCCTTGCCGCCGCCGGTCTCGCCCTTATCCGCGAACTCTGCGAAGGCGACGCCGTCGGCCAGCTTCAGCGCTTGCTCCAGCGAATCCGCCAGCCGTGTTTCAATGCCCGCCTTCACCGCGATGCGATCGACGACGATGTCGATGTCGTGCTTGAACTTCTTGTCGAGCGTCGGCGGCTCCGCCAGCTCGTAGAACTCGCCATCGATCTTGGCGCGCTGGTAGCCCTTCTTCAGGTACTCAGCCATTTCCTTTTTGTATTCGCCTTTGCGGTCGCGCACGACCGGCGCCAGCAAATACAAACGCGTGCCTTCCGGCAGCGCCATGATCCGATCGACCATCTCGCTGACTTGCATCGCCGCGATCGGCTGGCCCGTCGCCGGCGAATAGGGCACGCCCACGCGCGCCCAGAGGAGACGCATGTAGTCGTAAATCTCGGTGACGGTGCCGACGGTCGAGCGCGGATTGCGCGACGTCGTCTTCTGCTCGATCGAAATCGCCGGCGATAGGCCTTCGATCGAATCCACGTCCGGCTTCTGCATCAGTTCCAAGAACTGACGCGCATAAGCCGACAAAGATTCCACGTAACGCCGCTGGCCTTCCGCGTAGATCGTATCAAACGCCAGCGAAGACTTGCCGCTGCCGCTCAAGCCTGTGATCACCACCAGCTCATTGCGCGGAATATCGACATTCACGCCCTTGAGATTGTGCTCGCGCGCGCCGCGAATACGAATGTGGGTGAGGCCGTCCTTCATTGCGGCAAGCCATAGGCGAACGCGGTCATCGAAATCCCAGGGGCGTAGTGCTTGTTGAAGATGTAGGCCGGCTCGTCACCTTGGCGAGCGCCGAGCGCGTAGAACACGGGGAAGAAATGCTCCCAATCCGGCGCGGCCTCGCGCGCATCTTCGCGCGCGCCGTAATTGAGAACGGAAGCCGCATCGCCGCTTGTCGCAGCATTCGTCACGAAATCATCGAAGCTCCGCACCCACGACAGCAGCTCGCGCGTGCGGAAGAAGGCCGGCAAATTATGGACGATATTGCCCAGCCCCAGGATCAGCACATTCTCATCGCGCAGCGGGGCCAAAGCCTGCGCGATCTCATAATGCTGCGCCGGCCCGCGCCGGACATCGAGGCTGACTTGCACCACCGGCACATCGGCGCGCGGATACATGTGCACGAGAACGCTCCAAGCGCCGTGGTCCAAACCCCAGCTATCGTCGAGCTCAGCGCCAAAAGGTGTCAGCAGCCTGACAATCTCCCCAGCTAAAGCCGGGTCGCCAGGCGCGGGGTATTGAACGTCAAACAAAGCCTGCGGAAAGCCCCGCCCGAAATCGTGGATCGTCTTCGGCTGCGCGTTGGACATCACGCGCACGCCCTCGGTCACCCAATGCGCCGAGATCGCCACGATCGCGCGGGGCTTCGGAAAGCGCGCCGCGATCTCAGCCCAGCCGCGCGCGGAGGGCGTGTCCTCGATCGCATTCATCGGCGAGCCGTGGCCAACAAAAAGGGCGGGCGCTTTGGTGCTCATGGGTCTTTCTTGGGGGCCGCCAGCGAGCCCGGCGGACACCATATTTAGTAGTCAGAGTCGCCGAAGCATCAAGAACAAAGATGGAACGACAGTCGCGGCCACATGGGTGTGCCTGGCTTGGCGTCAGCTTCGTTCCGGCTCCGCCAAATTCACTCCACCGGTTCGGACAGTTAATGAGTCTTTACCAATCGCGCGAGTCGGCGTATAGAACATAGAGAGAACATTTGTCCGGATATGCCCGGCGGATGCCTCACCATCGAGTACAGCGAAGGAAACAGGAGGTCGGCGATGGCTGGCAGCGTCAACAAAGTGATCTTGGTCGGCAATCTGGGCAAGGACCCTGAAATCCGTCGTCTCAACAATGGCGATCCGGTCGTGAACCTCTCGGTCGCAACCTCGGAAACGTGGCGCGACAAGCAGAGCGGCGAACGCAAAGAAAAGACCGAGTGGCACCGCGTCGTGATCTTCAACGAAAACATCGCCAAGGTGGCCGAGCAATATCTGAAGAAGGGCTCCACGGTTTACATCGAAGGCTCGCTGCAGACGCGGAAATACGAGCAGAACGGCGTCGAGAAATACACGACCGAAGTCGTGCTGCAGAAATATCGCGGCGAACTCACCATGCTCGGCGGCAAGGGCGACGGCGGCGGCCGGTCCTACGATGACGACGGCGGCGGCTCCTTCAGCAGCAAAGCCGGCGCCAAACGCGTTAGCGACGGCCCCCGCGAAAGCTTCAACCAAGATCTGGACGACGAGATCCCGTTCTAATTCCATCATCCTCGCCCTCGATGGGCGAGGTGGCGCGCGGGCGACCGCCCGCGCGACGGAGTGGGTGGCGGCGCGTCGTAACCGATTGCGTCGCCCATCGTCCGGTCAGGAGACGATCCCGTGGCCAACGATTTCGCGCGTCAGCTCCGCAAAAATATGACGCCGCATGAAGTCAAACTCTGGCGCGCGCTTCGCGACATGCGGAAGCAGCATGGCGTCAAATTTCGCCGCCAAGTTCCCTTGCGTGGCTACATTGTCGATTTTGCGTGTTTCGAGGCGCGCCTGATCATCGAACTCGACGGCAGTCAGCATGGCTCCGAGAGCGGAGCCGCGAGGGATCGAATTCGCGATCAAACGCTGCGGCGCGGCGGTTTCTCTATCCTCCGATTTTGGAATGTGGAGGTCGATGAAAACCTCGATGGCGTTTGGCGAACTATTGAACATGCAGTTTTGAACACGCGGCCCGAGCCGCCCTGACAGCGCACATCCTCGCTCTCGATGGGCGAGGTGGCTTGCGGCGGAGCCGCAAGACGGAGTGGGTGGCTGCTCCGTCCCTGGAGCACCGCGCAGTCACCCACTCAGTCATCGCGCTTCGCGCGCTGACAGCTCGCCCATCAAGGGCGAGCAGGGCGGAAGTGCATACGGGGCTTCACGCAGGTCTATTCCACCCTGTTCGGACCGCCGGCTTCCAGCCGGCGTGGTGGAAAGCCCAAGAAGCTCAAAGGTTTTGCACACAGGAGAAGACGCCGGCTGGAAGTCGGCGGTGCTTTTATTCAACCGGTTTCACACCGCCCGCATACTCCCACGCATGAAAAAACCGCCCCCCATCCTCAGCACGCAGAGAAACGCCAGGCTCGTCGCCTGGGCCCGTCTCATGCTGGCGTGGGTGGGGGCGCTGATGTTTTCCACGACGCTCGGCAAGATCAGCGAACGCCATCTGCTGGCGCGCATGTATTACACCAATCTCGACCGCGTCGCCGCGACCATCGCCAATATCGTGCTGCTGCACGCCTTCGCCAAACTCGGCTATCCCAGCAGCGGCGGCACACCCTTCAAACTGCGCGATTACACCGGCGCAGGCTTTGCGCTGCGCACCCACGTGCGCAACATCCTGCGCGCCGGCCAAGGCGTCTGGCTGCGTCGCCGTCTCAATCATCGCAATCTGCTGACGCGCCTTGGCCTCATAGTTCAAGCGCTCAATGATATCGACGCACTGGCCGCCCGCGCCGCGCGCCGCTTGCGCCATGGCCTGACGCGTCTCTTCGCCATCCGCGCCGTACAACCACCGCACGATGCCGTTCGCACGCTAGCGACGCCACAAGTGCTTGCCACCGATAGCTCTTAATCGGACCGCCGGCGCCCTCGCCGGCATCTTTCCGCCATACCCGAACCGCGCCGAGCCAGCTCCGCGCGGCCATAAGTGCTGCGCCTTCATCAGAACGTCGCGCAAACAGGCGTTGGCGACATCCACGCCAGCGCCCATATTCAATTCATGATCCCGTTCTCCGTTCTCGACTTGGCCCCCATCGTGGAGGGGGCGGACGCGGCGCAAGCGTTGCGCAACAGTCGCGAATTGGCGCAAGCGACGGAGCGGTTTGGCTACAAGCGCTTCTGGCTCGCCGAACATCACAACATGCCGGGCATCGCCAGCGCCGCAACCGCGTTGACCATCATGAACGCCGCCGCCGCGACAAGCACGATCCGCGTCGGCGCCGGCGGCATCATGCTGCCCAATCACGCGCCGCTCATCATCGCCGAACAATTCGGTACGCTCGACGCGCTTTTCCCAGGCCGCATTGATCTGGGCCTCGGCCGCGCGCCGGGCGGCGATCGCGTCACCATGAACGCGCTGCGGCGTACGCTTGTCGGCGGCGAAGATCGCTTCCCGCAGGACGTCCTCGAACTGCAGGCGCTGCTGGGGCCCAGCGAACTCGGCCAAGCGTTGCGCGCCGTGCCGGGCGAAAACTCCAACGTGCCGCTTTGGATTCTGGGCTCGTCCACATACGGGGCGCAACTCGCGGCCTTGCTTGGCCTGCCGTTCGCGTTCGCCTCGCACTTTGCGCCGGCGCAAATGATGGAAGCGATCGCCATCTATCGCGCGCGCTTCAAGCCCTCTGGCGATCTGAAAGAGCCGTACGTCATGCTCGGCTTCAACATCTTCGCCGCGCCCACCGACGACGAAGGGCGTTTGCTTTCAACCTCGCTGATGCAAGCCTTCGCCAGCTTGCGCCGGGGCGAGCCAAGAAAGTTGCAGCCGCCCGATCCAGATTTCGAAAGCAATCTGAGCGTGCCAGAACGCGCGGCGCTTGAATCCGTGCTCGCATGTTCGGCCATCGGCTCGCCCCGCACGGTGAAGCGCAGCATCGAAGCCTTCATCCGTCGCACCGGCGCGGACGAGTTGATCCTCGCCTCGCACATCTACGATCATGCCGCGCGCATTCGCGCGTACGAAATCGCGGCGCAGGTGCGCGATGAATTGGCGGCGGAAGCTTAGGGCGCCAGCACGTCGACGACGTTGAGCGTGCCGCTTGCGCTCACGCCGCGCGCGCCGCCGACCATGTAAATCGCGCTGTCGATGGTGACGAAGCCATGACCGTGGCGCGGCGTCGGCATCACATAGGCCTGCGTCCAGGCGCCATTGGCGTCGTACTTCCAAAGGTTCTGGCCAACCGAGGGCGGATTGAAAATCTCGCCGCCGCCAGCGAAAATTTCGCTGCCGATCACCGCCGCCGCCAAACCGCCGCGCGGGTCGGGATAGGGCGCGCCGACGCTCCAATTGTCCGTCTCGGGATTGTAAATGTCGTGCGCCGGCAATTGACCGCCGATGACTGTGCGCCCGGAGATCACATGGATCATGCCGTCGCGCACCACCGCCGCCGCTGAATTGCGCGCCGTTGGCAAAGGCGCTGCGCGCGTCCAGCCGCGCGCGCCCGGCTCGAATACGTAATGGTCGGCGACATCGACATGATCTTGCCAATTGGCGTTGTCGCCGCCGTACGGAGAGCGGCCGCCGATCAAATGAATGCGTCCGCCGATAACGATAGGCGCTGCTTCGCCAATAGGCTTAGGCAGTGCAGGCGCTTCGATCCAGGTTTCGCCGTCGAGCTTCAGCACGCGCGCCGTGCAGGTCCAACGCGTGCGCGCTTCGCCGCCAAGAAAGCCGCCAACCGCGTAGAGCGCGTCGCCAACCGAGGCCAGATGCACGTGATGCGCCGCCTCCGGCAGCGCCGGGCCATCGCGCCACACGCCGGTTTCGGGATTGAGCACGATCACGCGCTCGGTCGCCCCGCGCGTCGCCGGCGAGAAGCCGCCCGCGATCCAAAGTTCGCCGCGATGCAGGACGGGATAGATTTCTTGTACAGCAATCGGCGCAGGCGCGGCCACGCGCCAAGTTGGCGTGGGCGGCGGTGCGGCCTGAGGGTCTGCCTGGCACGCGGCGAGCAAAGGGGACGCCGCGAGGGAGACGGCGAACGCGCGACGGCTGATCATGGCCGCTATGTAGTCCTTCCCTGCGTCCTTGTCTGCGGCGTTCGTCTTGACCGTCCTGCGCTTGCGCGTCGCAGATTACCGGCGTAGCGAGCGGGGGTGACCTCGCCTTCGCGCGCCTTCGCGCCGCTCGATTTTCTACAACTGATCTCCATCGCCCTGATCTGGGGTGTGAATAACATCCTTGCCAAGATCGCGATCGACGCCCTGCCGCCGATGCTGATGGCGGGGCTGCGCTTCACGATTGTCCTGGTGCTGCTGGCGATTTGGTTGAAGCCGCCGCCCAAAGGGCAATGGAAGCTGTTTTTCGCCATGCTGGCGTTCATCGGCCCGCTCCACTTCGCGATCCAATCGATCGGTCTGAAGCTGGCGACCGAGATGCCGCCCATGATCGTGGCGATGCAGCTTTGGGCGCCCGCCTCGGTCGTGTTCGCGGCGCTGCTCTTGGGCGAACGGGTCAGCCCCTTGCGATGGGCAGGCGTCATGATCGCCTTCCTGGGCGCGGCCTCGATGACCTTCGATCCCGCTGTCTTCGCCCAAGGCGGGGCGCTCGCGCTCGTCGCTCTAGCGTCTGCGTTCTATGGGCTGGGCACTGTCTTGGTGCGCAAATTAGGCGGCGGGCTCGACCCTTGGGCGACGCAAGCCTGGATCGCGCTCGTCGCCGCGCCGACGCTGCTGCTCAGCTCGGCGCTGTTCGAACGGGGCCATGTCGCGGCGGCCCAGGCGGCGCATTGGAGCGTCTGGGTGTTCATCGCTTTTGGCGCCATTGTGTCCTCGATCGTCGCCAACGCCTTCATGTTCAAACTGGTGCAGAAATACGAAGTCTCGCGCACGACGCCGTATCTCTTGCTCACGCCGGTGATCTCGTTCGCGCTGGCCGTGTTGATCCTGCACGACACCATTACCTGGCGCATCCTGGCCGGCGCGGCCCTGACCATCAGCGGCGTCGCCCTGGTCGCCCTGGCCGAGCGGCGCTTTAAGGCAGTTGCGTAAGCGCAGCGCACGCGATGCGCGCGCCGGCGCCGCCAATTGGCTGGCTCAACTGATCGTCCGGATTGGCGTGGATCATCAGCGCGGTTCCGTCCGCGTCGAGCAGGGCCTCGCGCGCGACGTTCCGGGCGGTCGCCGGCACACGCTCGGCGCCCAGGACGGTGGAGGGGGAGAAGAATTCCGCTCCAAACGGTCCGGCTGGCGGCGCGAACAAGTTGGGCAGGTCGCCCGCCTCCGGCCCGTCTGGGTTGAGCAAGCCGTGTTCCACACGTTCAGCCATGCCCAAATGCCCACCCGCTGCCTGGAATCCCGCCGCGAAATCTGAGCAATCGCCGCGCGCGTGGAGATGCAGGCCGTGCCAGCCTGGGGGCAGGGCGCGCTCTGAAAACTCAAGTCGAATCAAAACCCCTGCCGGCGCGTTGGTAAAAGTCGCCTGGCCAATGGCGCGCCCATCCTGGGTCACGATCCAGGCCGTTCGGGAGGGTACAGGCCCCGCATTGTCGCCGCCGCCGCCGAAGCTGGCGCACGCACCCAGAAAAGCTGCGAAAATCAGAGCGGCGATGGGGCGCATAGGGTGTCCTTGGTTTGCGGGGGCAGGCCCAGGATGTTAGTTTACCGGGGATTCGAGAACAGGGTTCTTGGATCATTTTCCGTTGTTTTCCCTAGTCCAGAATAGACCGGCGATCCGTGTCAGACACGTCCGATCCCGCCGATACCGGCGGTCCATCCCTTCCCAAAGGCGTCTCGCTCATCACCATCGAGGATGAGCTGAAGCGGAGCTATCTCGATTACGCGATGAGCGTGATCGTCTCACGCGCTCTGCCCGACGCGCGCGACGGCCTGAAACCGGTGCACCGCCGCATCCTCTATGCGATGGATGAGACCGGCAACACGCACGAGAAGCCGTATCGCAAGAGCGCCAAATCTGTCGGCGAAGTGATGGGTAATTACCACCCGCACGGCGACCAGGCGATCTATCTGACACTGGTGCGTTTGGCGCAGGATTTCTCGATGGGCCTTACGCTCATCGACGGCCAAGGCAATTTCGGCTCGATCGACGGCGATATGCCGGCCTCGATGCGTTACACTGAAGCGCGCCTCGCGAAATCCGCGCGCGCGCTGCTCGACGACATCGACGAAGGCACCGTCGATTTCCAGGACAATTACGACGGCTCGGTGCAAGAGCCGACGGTTCTGCCGGCGCGCTTCCCGAACCTGCTCGTCAATGGCGGCGGCGGCATCGCGGTCGGCATGGCGACGAACATTCCGCCGCACAATCTGTCGGAAGTGATCGACGCCACGGTGGCGCTGATCGACAACCCGAACATCGCCGATCTCGATCTTTTGGATATCGTGCCTGGTCCAGACTTCCCGACCGGCGGCGAGATCCTGGGCCGCGCCGGCGCACGCATGGCGCTGATGACGGGGCGTGGCTCTGTCGCGATCCGCGCCAAGCATCACACCGAAACCATTCGCGGTCGCGAAGCGCTCGTCTTCACCGAAATTCCCTATCAGGTGAACAAGGCCGAAATGGTCGACAAGATCGGCGAGCAGGTGCGCGAAAAACGCATCGAAGGCATCGCCGAAATCCGCGATGAATCGAACCGCCTCGGCGTGCGCCTCGTGGTTGAGCTGAAGCGCGACGCGGTGGCTGATGTCGTGCTGAACCAGCTCTATCGCTATTCGTCGCTGCAGACCTCGTTTGGCGTGAACATGCTCGCGCTGAACCAGGGCAAGCCCGAACAGATGGGCCTGCGGAAGATCCTCGAGATCTTCCTCTCGTTCCGCGAACAGGTCGTCACCCGCCGCACCAAATTCCGGTTGGCCAAAGCGCGCAAGCGTGGCCACGAAACCGTGGGCTTGGCCATCGCCGTCGCCAACATCGACGAAGTGATCCGGCTCATCCGCGAAAGCCCCGATCCGGGCGTGGCGCGCGAGCGCCTGGTCGCGCGCGATTGGCCGGCCGGCGATATGATGCCGCTGATCGCGCTGATCGCCGACCCGCGCACCGTGGTCAGCGATGGCGACAAAGTCCGTCTCTCGGATGAACAAGCGCGCGCGATCCTGGCGCTGACACTTTCGCGTCTCACCGGCCTTGGCCGCGACGATATCGCCAAAGCCGCCAACGAGATCGCCGAAGAGATCAAGGAATTGCTCTCTATTCTGGGCTCGCGCGAGCGCATCCTCGAGATCATTCGCGGCGAATTGCTGGACGTGAAGACGCAATTCGGCGTGCCGCGCCGTACGCACTTCTCGGAGGCTGATGGCGACATCGATGACGAGGCGCTGATCCCGCGCGAAGACATGGTGATCACCGTCACGCATGGCGGCTACGTGAAGCGCACGCCCTTGGCGGCGTATCGCACGCAGCGTCGCGGCGGCAGAGGCCGCGCCGGCATGCAGATGAAGGACGAGGATTTCGTCACGCGCGTGTTCGTGGCCTCCACGCACGCGCCGATCCTGTTCTTCTCGTCGTCGGGCATGGTCTATAAGATCAAGGCGTGGCGTATCCCGTCGGGCGATCCGCGCACCAAGGGCCGCGCCTTGGTCAACCTTTTGCCTTTGGAGCAGGGCGAAACCATCACGTCGGTCATGGCGTTGCCGGAGGACGAGCGCGACTGGGATAAGCTCGATGTGATGTTCGCCACCCGCTCGGGCGGCGTACGCCGCAACAAGCTGGGCGACTTCACGCAGGTGAACCGCAACGGCAAGATCGCCATGAAGCCCGATGAGGGCGACGGAATTATCGGCGTGCAAATCTGCACCGAGGACGATGACGTGCTGCTCACCACGGCGAACGGCATGTGCGTGCGTTTTCGCACCACCGACGTCCGCGTGTTCAAGGGCCGTGATTCCACCGGCGTGCGCGGCGTCGATCTGAAAGACGGCGATCACGTTATCGGCATGGCCGTGCTCAAGCACGTCGACGTCACCACCGAGGAGGTGGGCGCCTATTTCAAATGGGACGCGCAAGCGCGCGGCGATGTCGAGGTGAGCGCGGACGACGAAACGCCGGCAGCGAGCGGCGACGCCAACGTGCCGTTTGAACGCCTCGCTTGGCTGAAGACGCAGGAGCAATTCATCCTGACCGTCACTTCGAACGGCCTCGGCAAACGCGCCTCGGCCTATGAGTATCGGGTCACCAATCGCGGCGGCAAAGGCCTGATCGCGCACCGTCTCACGGGAGACGCCCACCTGGTCGCCTCCTTCCCGGTGAAAGACGAGGAAGAATTGCTGCTCGTCACCGATAAGGGCCAGCTCATCCGCACCGGCATCGATCAAATCCGGATCGCCGGGCGGGCGACACAGGGCGTCATCCTGATTAATGTCAGCGATGACGAGCACGTCGTGGCGGCCGAGCGCTTGGAAGCGCTGGGCGGCGAAGGCGAAGCGGCGGCCGAGGAGGGCGGTGAGTGAAGAGCAAGGTCCGCGTTGGGCTCTATCCGGGCACGTTTGATCCCGTGACCAACGGGCATGTGGATATCATCACCCGGGGAGCCAATCTTGTGGACCGCCTCGTCATCGGCGTCGCCATCAACAAGGACAAGGGCCCGCTCTTCTCGCTGGAGGAGCGCGTGGCGATGGTCGAGGAGCAATGCGCCAAGATCAAAGGCGCAGCCGAGATCGTGATCCAACCTTTTGACACATTGCTGATGTCATTCGCCGAGAGCGTAGGGGCGCATATCATCGTCCGGGGACTTCGAGCGGTCGCCGACTTCGAGTACGAATTCGCTATGGTTGGGATGAACCAAAAGCTAAATCCTGCCATCGAAACGGTTTTTCTCATGGCCGACCCGACGCATCAGGCGATCGCGTCGCGGCTGGTCAAGGAAATCGCGCGACTGCAAGGAAGCGTCGCGCACTTCGTGCCTCAAGAAGTAGAAGGACGACTGAAGGCCAAGTTCGGGGTGTCTTGATGCTGCGCTTGAGAGGAATATTGGCCGGGGCCCTGCTGGCGCTGGTCCTGGTCGGCGGTTTTGACGTGGCGGCGGCGCAGGCGCCGGACCCACGCAATTGGCGCCAGGTCGATCCGGAGAACACGCTCTATATCGATACGGTGCACGGCCGCATCGTCGTGGAGATGTACCCCGAGGTCGCCCCGCGTCATGTCGAGCGCATCAAGACGCTGACTCGCGCCGGCTTCTATGACGGCATCATCTTCCATCGCGTCATCGATGACTTCATGGCGCAGACGGGCGATCCGCTCGGCACCGGCGAAGGGGCGTCGAGCCTGCCGGACTTGCGCCAGGAATTTATGTTCCGTCGCGGGCCTGACATGCCGTTCGTTGAAGCGGCGGTGCAAAGCCGGGCGCGGCTGGGCTTCTACAAGGCGCTGCCGATCGAGAGCCAACCGGATGCGCAAATGGCGGTCACGGCAGATGGCCGCGTGTCCGCGAACGCGTTGCATTGCCAGGGCGTTGTCTCGATGGCGCGGGCGGAGCCGGAGAATTCGGCCAACAGCCAATTCTTCATCATGCGCCAGCCGAATACCGCGCTCGACAAGCGCTACACGATTTTCGGCCGCGTCGTTTGGGGCATGGATGCGGTGATGCGCATCGCCGTCGGCAATCCGCCACCGAACCCGGATCGGATGCTCGCTGTGCGCCTTGCGGCTGACGTGCCTGAAAGCGAGCGGGCGCCGATCTACATCTTGCGCACCGATGGTCCGCAATTCCGCGAACTGATCGAGGAGACTCGTCGCGATCGCCGCGCCGATTTTTCGGTCTGTGACGTTCAAATCCCGACGCGCGTTCCGCGCGACGGCCAAAGAGAGAGAAGCTGGTGGTCGATAATTCCTTTCATACCCTGACGCTCGAACTCGACACCGGCACGGTGAAGATCAAGTTCCGTCCGGATCTGGCGCCGAACCATGTTCAGCGCATCGGCGAACTGGCGAACGAAGGCTTCTACAACAACGTCCCGTTCCACCGCGTCATCGCGGGCTTCATGGCCCAGGGCGGCGACGGCAAGAATTTCAACGGCACGGGCGGCTCGTCGAAGCCCAACCTGAAACAGGAATTCAGCGCCGAACCACACGTGCGCGGCGTGTGCTCGATGGCGCGCACCAATGACCCGAACTCGGCCAACAGCCAGTTCTTCATCTGCTTCGACGACGCGCGTTTCCTCGATCGCCAATACACGGTCTGGGGCGTGGTCGAAGAAGGCATGGAAGCTGTTGACGCCCTGCCGAAAGGCGAACCGCCGCGTACGCCCGGCAAGATCATCAGCGCACGGGCGGAGTGAGCTATCCTCCCCGCAGGCGGGGAGGTGGCGAGCAAAGCGAGCCGGAGGGGCGCGTGCTCCAGTCCTGGAATAACGCCCCCCTCAGTCATCGCGCTGCGCGCTCGGACAGCTCCCCCGCACGCGGGGGAGCATAATGCGCGTCGATCTGTTTGATTTTGATTTGCCGGAAGAGCTGATCGCGCTCAGACCAGCGCGTCCGCGCGATGCTGCGCGACTTTTGCTGTTGCGCGATGACGGCATGATCGAGGATCGCTTCGTGCGTGATGCGCCGGCGCTGTTTCGGCGCGGCGATCTGCTGATCTTCAACGACACGCGCGTGATCCCGGCCGCGCTGAAGGCGACGCGTCCGGCGCGCGATGCGCAATCGCCGGACGTGGCGGTCTCGCTCAATCTGATCGAGCGCGTCGACGGCGCGAGCTGGCGCGCGCTCGGCAAGCCAGGCAAGCGGTTGAAGGAAGGCGACGCGCTCAATTTTGACGGCGGTCTCACGGCCACGATCACCGCCAAAAGCGAAGAGGGCGAACTCACGCTGCGCTTCGATCGCGCGGGCGCTGCGCTCGATGAAGCCATCGCCCAAATCGGCGCGCCGCCGCTGCCGCCCTATATCGCGGCCAAACGCACCCCGGATGAAGCCGACCGCGACGATTACCAAACCGTGTTCGCCGAGAAGGACGGCGCGGTCGCCGCGCCCACGGCCGGTCTGCATTTCACCGATGCGCTGTTGAAGCGTCTCAAAGCTGGCGGCGTGGAAAGCGCGCGCGTCACGCTGCATGTGGGCGCTGGCACGTTTCTGCCGGTGAAGGCGGAGGATACCGAAGCGCACGTCATGCACAGCGAATGGCGCGAGATTTCGCCGGAAACGGCGGACACGATCAATCGCGCCAAGGCCGAAGGCCGCAGGGTGATCGCGATCGGCACCACCGCGCTGCGCTCGCTGGAATCGGCGGCCGACGAGAACGGCCGCATCCAGCCGCAAGCCGGCGCCACGGATATCTTCATCACGCCGGGCTATCGCTTCCGCGTGGTCGACGGGCTTTGGACCAATTTCCACCTGCCGCGTTCGACGCTCTTCATGCTCGTCTCCGCCTTCGCCGGCTTGGAGCGGATGCAGGAAGCCTATGCACACGCGATCGCCAACAAGTATCGCTTCTATTCCTATGGCGACGGCTCGCTGCTATGGCGGCCGCGATGAGCGGCTTTCCCTTCGAAATCCATGCCCGCGATGGCGCGGCGCGCACCGGCGTTCTGAAAACGCCGCGCGGCGCCATTCGTACGCCGGCCTTCATGCCCGTGGGCACCGCCGGCACCGTGAAGGGACTGACGGTTGATCAAGTTGCTTCGACGGGCGCCGACATCATTCTCGGCAACACCTACCATTTGATGCTGCGCCCCGGCGGCGAGCGCATGCAGAAGCTCGGCGGGCTGCACCGCTTTATGCGTTGGGACAAGCCAATCCTGACCGACAGCGGCGGCTATCAAGTCATGTCGCTCTCACAGCTGCGCAAGCTTGATGCGGACGGCGTGACCTTCCGCAGCCATATCGATGGCGGCGAGCATCGCCTCACACCTGAGCGCGCGATGCAACTGCAGGCCGACCAGATCGGCGCCGACATCATCATGCAGCTCGATGAATGCCCCGCGCTGCCGGCGCCACGCGAGACGGTCGAGAAGGCGATGCGGCTTTCGCTCGATTGGGCGGGGCGCTGCAAACGTGCGTTCGGCGCGCGCGAGGCGCAGAATTTGTTCGCCATCGTGCAAGGCGGCGTCGATCCCGAGTTGCGCCGCATCTCGGCGGAAGCCTTGGTGGCGGAGGGCTTCGATGGTTATGCGATCGGCGGGCTAGCGGTCGGCGAAGGTCACGAGGCGATGCTGGCGACGCTGGAAGTGACAACGCCATTCCTGCCGCAAGAGCGGCCGCGCTATTTGATGGGTGTCGGCAAGCCGATCGATATCGTTGAGAGCGTCGCGCGGGGCGTGGACATGTTCGATTGCGTGCTCCCGACGCGGGCTGGTCGCCACGGCCAAGCCTGGCTGGAGAGCGGCTCGATCAACATCACCAATGCGCGCTTCGCCGAGGATGCCACGCCGCTCGATGAGAGCATCGAGTGCCCGGCGAGCCGCGACTATTCGAAGGCCTATCTGCACCACCTCTTCAAAGCCGGCGAGCTGCTCGGCCAGGTGCTGCTCTCGTGGCACAATATCGCGTATTACCAATCTCTGATGCAGCGCCTGCGTGATGCGATCGCCGCAGGCCGACTACAAGATTTCCTCGACCAGTTTCGCGCCGCGCAACGCGCCTAGTCGCGATTGCGCGCCGGTTGCGCGGGCGGCGGCGGCGGGATGATGCTGGGGCAGCCTAACGACGCGCCATAGCCGCGCAGGAAGGTGCGCCGCTGTTGGCCGTTGGCGACGGCGCGCAATGCTTCACGCTCCGCGCGGCTGGCGCCGGAGATGCGGCGCACCCAGGAGCGGAACGGGATCAAATCCTGCGCCGTGCCTTGCACGGCCTCGATGGCTTGCTCCTCGACGAAATCGCCGCTGCGGTCCCAGATGTTGCGATCGGGGCCGGGTTGATAGCTCTCGGGACCAAGCACGGCGTCGAGATTGCCGATCTCGCGCGCAACCGCCGCGCAATCGGTCAGCGTGGCGGTGGAGTAAGGATATTGCAGATTGCGCAGCACCAACGGGATTTCAGGGCGGATGAGGTTCACGTCGCGCAACGGGCTATAGGCGGCGTCGGTGACGCCGCGGCGCGTATCGGCTGTGCGCCCGGTTGAGCACGCGGCGACGCCGATGCTCAAGACAAGAACCGCAGCCAACGCGCTCCAAGTTTTCGCCCGCATATCCCACTCCGTGTGCCTGTGACGGCCAGCCTATACCGATCCCAGATGACAACGCCAATGCGGCGAGACATGGACGGCGCGAAAGGCTAATTCCAGCGCATGTCCTTGCCCGTGGAGGAAGTTCTGCCCGATCTGCGCGCCGCCTTGGCTGCGCGCAGCGAGGCTGTGCTGGTGGCGCCCCCTGGCGCGGGCAAGACAACCCGCGTGCCGCCGGCGCTGCTGGGCGAACCGTGGGCGCAGTCCGGCAAGATCGTTCTGCTCTCGCCGCGCCGGATTGCGGCGCGGGCGGCGGCGGCGCGGATGGCGGCGGAGCGCAGCGAACGCGTGGGCGAGACGATCGGCTATCGCGTACGCCTCGATTCCAAGATCGGCCCGAAGACGCGCGTCGAGGTCGTCACCGAAGGTGTGTTCAGCCGGATGATCCTGGACGATCCGGAATTAAAGGGCGTCGCGGCGGTTCTGTTCGATGAATTCCACGAGCGCAGCTTGGAGGGCGATCTCGGTTTGGCGTTGGCGCGGGATGCGCAAGGCGCGCTGCGGCCTGATCTGAAAATCGTGGTGATGTCGGCGACGCTCGATGCGGCCCGGATCGCGTCGCTGTTGGACGATGCGCCAGTGATCGTCAGCGAAGGCCGCATGTTTCCGGTGGCGCATGTCTATCGGCCGCGCGATCCGCGTGGGCGCTTGGAGGATGAGACGGCAGCGGCCGTGCGCGCAGCGCTATCGGCCGAGCGCGGCAGCGCGCTCGTATTCTTGCCGGGCGTCCGCGAAATCGAGCGGACGGCGGAGGCGCTCCGTTCGACACTGAGCGATCCCAGCGTCGACATTCGCCCGCTCTATGGCGCGATGAGCCCAGCGGATCAGGACGCCGCCATTTCGCCGGCGCCGCCGGGGCGTCGCAAAGTGGTGTTGGCGACATCAATCGCCGAAACCAGTTTGACGATCGACGGCGTGCGCATTGTTGTCGATGCCGGTCTCGCGCGACGGCCGCGTTTTGAACCAGCGCTCGGGCTTTCACGGCTCGAAACCGTGCGCGCCAGCCAAGCGGCGATCACACAACGCGCGGGCCGTGCCGGGCGCTTGGAGCCCGGCGTCTGCTGGCGACTCTGGAGTAAAGGCGAAACGCGCGCGCTGCCGGAATTTGATCGACCGGAAATGCTCGATGCCGATCTCTCAGGGCTCGCGTTGGATTTGGCCGCGTGGGGCGTGAGCGATCCGACGACATTGGCGTGGCTCGATCCGCCGCCGAAGCCGGCTTGGAATGAAGCGATGGCGCTGCTGAGGCGCATTGGCGCGCTGGATGAGAGTGGGCGGCTGACGGAGCACGGCGCCGCCGTGGCGCGTCTGCCCTTGCCGCCGCGTCTGGCGCATATGGTGATTGAGGCTTCGCGCCATGGCGAAGGTCTGCTCGCGGCGCGGATCGCCATGCTGCTCACAGAGCAAGGCCTAGGCGGGCGCAGCGCCGATCTGCGTGAGCGCTTGCATCGCTTCGTCACGGAACGTGGCCCGCGCGCGGATGCGGCGCGAAGCTTGGCCGATCGCATCGCGCGCAACGCCGGCGGCGGGCGGGGCGACGCGGATGAAGAGCGTGCAGGCGCGGTGCTGGCGCTGGCCTATCCCGACCGCGTCGCGAAATCGCGCGGCGGCGCGTTCACAATGGTCAATGGCCGCGCGGCGACGATTGAGCCGGCGTCGCCCTTGGCGCGCGCGCCTTTTCTGGTGATCGCGGACATTGCTGGGACCGCTGGCCGCGCGCAAATCCTGTTGGGCGCACCGATTGCACTGGCCGATATTGAGACGATGTTTGCGCGCGAGATCGAAACCGCCGCTTCGGCGACGGTTGATGCCGCCACTGGCGCGGTGCGTGGGCGGCGAACGCGGCGATTGGGTCGTGTTGTCTTGTATGAAGCGCCGTTGGAGCGCTTGAGCGGCGAGGAGCTGCAGCAAGCGCTACTTGGCGCCGTGCGTGACGAAGGCTTGGCGCTGCTCGATTGGGATGAGACAGCCCTGCAGATGCGGGCGCGTGTCGCCTTCATGCAGGGGCTGGATTCGGAGAGCTGGCCAGACTGGAGCGATGAGGGGTTGATCGCCTCCCTTGATGATTGGCTGGCGCCGGCTCTGATGAGCAAGTCGCGGTTGAAGGACGTCAACGTTGCCGAGGCGCTGGCGAACGCGTTGCCTTACGAGTTGCGCCGGAAGCTTGATGCCGAAGCGCCGGCACGGTTCGAGACGCCAGCGGGTTCCTCGCTGCGGATCGATTACGCCGCTGATGGCGGACCGGCGCTGGATGTGCGGCTCCAAGAATTGTTTGGGCAGGATAAGCACCCGAGCGTGGCGAATGGCCGTGTGCCGCTGAGCTTGCGCTTGCTCTCACCAGCGCATCGGCCGGTACAGACGACCAAAGACTTGCCAGGTTTCTGGCGCGGGTCGTATGCCGCCGTTCGCAGTGAAATGCGCGGACGCTACCCGAAGCACCCCTGGCCGGAAGACCCATTGACCGCGCCGCCGACGCGCCGCGCCAAACCACGAGGCTCCTAATGTACGTGCCGACGATTGACGACGTGAAAGCCGCCGCCGACCGCATCAAGGGCATCGCCGTGCGCACGCCGCTTCTGCGCAATGATGTGCTGGACGCGCGCCTTGGCGCGAAGGCCTTCGTGAAGGCCGAGTGCCTGCAGCGTGGCGGCGCGTTCAAGATGCGCGGCGCCGCGAATGCGATTTCGGCGCTGGCGCCGGATGTGCGCGCGAAAGGCGTAATCGCATTCTCCTCAGGCAATCATGCGATCGCGGTGTCGACGGCCGCCAAGCATTTTGGCGTTCCCGCCACCATCGTCATGCCCGCGGATGCGCCGAAGATTAAGTTGGAGACAACGCGATCGCTGGGCGCGGACGTGGTCACTTACGACCGCGTTGGCGAAAGCCGCGAGGAGATTGGCGCGCGCTTGCTGCGCGAGAAAGGCGGCACTCTGATCAAGCCGTTCGACGATCCGTTCGTCATCGCCGGCCAAGGCACGTTGGGTTTGGAAATTGCTGAGGAGATCGGTCCGGATATTGTCTTCGTGCAGGCATCGGGCGGCGGTCTGGCGTCCGGGGTGTCTTTGGCGCTGCCGAATGCGCGCGTGATCGTTGTCGAGCCGGAGGGGCATGACGACATCGCGCGGACGTTGGCGACAGGTGCGATTCAGCAAAATCCGCCTGGGATCCGCTCGATCTGTGACGGCCTGCTCACCGACCGCATGGGCGACATCACGTTCGAGATCGCGCGCAAGCGGTTTGAACGCGTCATCATTGTGTCCAATGACGCCGTGCGCCGGGCGATGAAGTTTGCCTTCTTTAACCTCAAAGTCGTGCTCGAACCGTCAGGTGCGGCCGCGCTGGCGGCAGCCCTTGAAGGCGGCGTGGACGTCACCGGCCAAACGGTCGCCATCATCGCCAGCGGCGGCAATGTTGACGCCGAGACGTTCGTGACCGCGCTCGCGGTTCAATAACGCCCGCGCTGCAGGTCACGTTCAAGCTGAATCTCGACCGGTCGCGCCGCGAGCCGGTGGCGATAGACCTGCAGGTTTTCAGTCACCCGCTGCACATAATTGCGCGTCTCGGAGAACGGGATGAGCTCGATCCAATCCACGACGTCCACCGAGCGCGAGCGGGGATCGCCCCAATCATTGATCCAGTTGCGCGTATTCTGTGGGCCTGCGTTGTAGGACGCGATCGCCAACACGTAAGAGCCGCCGAAATCGTCGATCAGATCGGCAAGGTGCGCGGACCCAAGCGTGACATTGTATTGGGGGTCGCTGGTGAGCGCCGCGCGTTCATAAGTCAGGCCCTCGCGCCGCGCCTGTAATTGGGCTGTCGATGGAATGAGCTGCATGAGACCGCGCGCGTTGGCGTTCGAGATCGCGGAAGGGTCGAACTCGCTCTCCTGCCGAATGATCGCATGCACGAGCGCCGGCTCGATGCGATTGCCGGAGCGCACGACAGACGGCAACTCGATGGTTGGGTAGGCCGCGTTGGTGGCGACGACGTTGCGGAACAGGCCCGCTTTGGCGCTGCGCAGGGCGGTGCGCTGATAATTCTGCTCGCGCGCCATGGCCGACAGCAGTTCAAGCTCCATCGGGTCGTCGAGCGTGTCGTCGAGATAGAAGGCGATCGATTCAAAGTCCCGCTGCGTGCCGACCTCCGACATGAGACGCAGCGCCTGTACGAGTTCGCGATTGTTGAAGCGCTCGCGCGCCGCACTAGAGACTTGCGCCGTGTCCGGCAGTGAGAGCGTCGCCGTGCGGTTGCCGCGCGTGGCGGCGAGTTGCCCGTAATAGGTGAAGTTGAAGCGGGCGGCCTGATCGTAAAGTTGATCGGCCTCGCCATTGCGGCCGAGCGCCCGCGTGGCTTCGGCGCGCCAATAGAGCGCGCGCGACAAGCTGACCGGCGAAGAGACATTCTCGCTCAGGTGCGAAAAATGTTCCAGCGCGCGTTGCGGCTGATTGAGAAAGCGCAGCGAGAGCCAGCCGGCAAGCCATTCGGCGTCGGCGAAGGATTCGCCCGAGGTCAAACCATGATTGGAGACGAGCTGGTAGGCTTGGCGATAATTGCCGGCGCGGAGCGCGCGCGGCAGGTAGAGGCGGCGCTCGCGAAAGATGTCGTCTCGCGCGGCCATCGGCGCTTGGCGCGGATCAATTTCGACCATCAGCGGCAGCGCTTCTTCGGGATTGCCGGTACGACGGCGATATTGTGCGCGATCGTACATGAAGCCCGGATTGTCTTGACGCGACGCCGGCACCGCGTCGACCGCCGCTTGCAGACCGCGACGTTGGCGCGTCTGCAGCGCGATACGCGCGGTAGCGACCAGGCGATCCGCCGTCGGGATGCGCGGCATCAGGCGTTGGGCGGCGGTGCGCTGGTCGCGCCAAAGGAGTGCGTCGACGCGCGCGGCGTGATCCTCCGCGGTGAGCGCCGAAGAGAACGCGGCCATCACGCGATCCTCGGCGTTCGTGCTCAACACGTCCTCACGCCAGGAAGCGCGGGCGATCTCGTTGGCTTCGGCGCGCTGGCCAAGTTCTTGAAGCGCCAGCGCCAGCGCGACGCGGCCGTCGCCGGTGGCGGGGCCATTGTCGCTGCGCAGAAAGGCGACACGCTCCGACGCCGAGAGCCGCGAATCCAGGATGGCCTGCTCCGCGCGCGTCCGCATCGTGGTGCGGCCCGGCCAGCCCTGGAGATCGTTGAGCGCGCGGGAAAGGTCGTCAAAGTAGAGCGGCGCATCCGTCGAGGCGGCCCAGCGCCATTGCAGCATACGTCGCACGAGCGGATCGGACGCGTTGTCGCGCAATTGTGCGAGCCCCACCCAGTCACGCTGCTCGGCGGCCGCCAAACCATCGCGCAAACGCATGCGCTCGGCCGAAACCGGCAGTCCCGGCGGTGCTGTGTAGGCGGCGGATTCCGCGGTTGCGGGGCGGGGCTGGGCTGTGGATAGGCCAGCCTCGCCCGAGCCCAACAGGGCGCTGCAGGCCACGACCGCCAAGCCGACGCGGATCAGCCGCGCTGCATCCATGTCTCTCCCTCCGCACCATTCCGAAACAAGGGCCTTCCGAGGTGTCCGGAAGGGCCGAGCGCTATTTAACCTTGCCGCACAGTGTGGCAGGAATCGCGCCAATGCCATCCCGTCCAGACCGCACGATGATTCACGGCTCGATCCCAGCTCTCATTACGCCATTCCGAAACGGAATCGTAGATGAACAAGCCTTCCAGGCGCTGGTCGAGCGCCAGATTGCTGAAGGTTCACATGGACTTGTTCCCTGCGGCACCACCGGCGAGGCGTCGACGCTGAGCTTGGACGAGCATGTGCGCGTGGTCGAATTGTGTGTGGAGGCGGCGGACGGGCGCGTGCCGGTGATCGCCGGCGCGGGCTCTAACAATACCGCGCACGCCATCGAACTCGCCAAGCACGCGAAGCGCGCCGGCGCCGATGCCGTACTGGTCGTCGCGCCCTATTACAGCAAGCCCAGTCAGGACGGCATCTTCGCGCACTTCAAGGCCATCAATGACGCCGTCGATATTCCCATCGTCGCATACAACGTGCCGTCGCGGACGATGGTCGACATCAGCGTCGAGACGATGGGCAGGATCGCTGCGCTCAAGCATGGTCTAGGCGTGAAGGATGCGACAGGCGACATGACGCGCCTGGCGCGCCACCGCGCCTTGGCTGGCGACAAATTCATTCTCATCTCGGGCGACGACCCGAGCGCGCTTGGGTTCAACGCCCATGGCGGCAAGGGCGTGATTTCGGTGACGGCGAACGTGGCGCCGAGGCTTTGCGCTGAAATCCAAAATCTGACCGCGCAGGGCGCGTTCGACGCGGCGCGCGCGATCGATGATCGGCTGGCGCCGCTGCACAAAGCCATGTTCGTCGAACCATCGCCCGCACCCGCAAAATTCGCGTGTGCGCTGTTGGGATTGTGCACGGAAGACGTGCGCTTGCCGATCCTCACGCTGACGGATGGCGCGAAGGCGCAGGTGCGTCAGGCCATGACACAGGCGGGGCTGATTTAGGCCATGGCCAAGAAGAAGGAAGCCGACAATCGCAAGCTGGTCGCCGAGAACCGACGCGCCCGTTTCGATTATCTGATCGAAGAAACGATGGAAGCCGGCATTCAATTGCTGGGCACCGAGGTCAAGGCGCTGCGCAGCGGTCGCGCCAATATCGCCGAGAGCTACGCCAGCCCGGAGAAGGGCGAATTGTGGCTGATCAACGCGTATATTCCAGAATACGCGCCGGCGGCGCAGTTCAATCACGAGCCGCGCCGTCCGCGGAAGCTCTTGGTGAAATCGCGTGAGCTGAAGAAGCTGGTCGGCGCGGTGGAGCGCGAGGGACGCACGATCGCCCCGCTCAAGCTCTATTTCAACGATCGCGGCGTCGCCAAACTCGAGATCGCGCTCGCCAAGGGCAAGAAGGCGCACGACAAGCGCGAAGCGTCAAAGGATCGCGACTGGAAGCGCCAGCAGGCGCGCTTGATCCGGGATCGCGGTTGATGCGCCCCGCGCTCGTCCTCTGCGCCCTGGCGCTGGCGGCGTGTGCGCCGAGCGATCCCGAAGTCTTAGCTGAGCAGCGCTACAATTCCTGCCAAACCAGCATGTTTCCGCAGCAGCGCTTGATCGATTGCTCGGCGATCATCGCCGACCCGGGTGTGAGCGATGATCGGCGCGTGCAGGCCCTCATAAGCCGTGGATCGCAACGGGCGCGGCTTGGCGAACATGCCCGGGCTGTGGCCGATTTTGGCCGCGCCCTGCGCATCGATGCGGAGAACGCCTTGGCGTATTTCGAACGCGGCGCGGTGCACCATGATCGGGGCGCGTACGAGAGCGCCGTGGCGAGTTATGACGCCGCGCTCGCCATTCAGCCTGACTTCGACATGGCGCTGCGGCGCCGCGCGGAGGCGTTGGAATATGTGGTTGATCCTTGGCGCGGTGAGATCGCGTGGCTGGATCAGGCATTGGCCCAGGATCCGACCAATGTTGAACTCCTCAACAATCGTTGCTGGACGCGCGCTGTGAACGGCGATGATTTGGATCTCGCGCTTGCTGATTGTGATGCGGCGATCCGTCTGAATGCGCGCTACGGCGCCGTGCTTGATAGCCGCGGGCTTGTGCATCTGAAGCGCGGCGACTTCCAAGCGGCCTTCGCCGATTACGATGCGGCCTTGGCGCTTGAGCCGAACAACGGACATTACCTCTACGGGCGCGGCTTGGCGCGTCAGGGGTTGGGCGCCAAGGATGAGGCCGCGACCGATCTTGCACGCGCCGAAGCCGCTGAGCCCGGCATCGGCGCCCAATATGCGACCTATGGGCTGTGACGCATTGGCCGCCTAGGCGAAGGCAAGCTGTTTCGCGCGGGCCATCACGGCTTCGAACATTTCAGCGGTGAGCCGGCGCGTCTGCGTATTATAGCGCGAGCAATGATAGCTCGACACCAACCACGCCCCGCCCGGCAGGGCCGTTTCGACGCCGTGGCCGAACTTCGCCGCTGTCGGCTTCAGCCCGTGCGCCCGCAACACGCTCTCGTGCGCGATCGAGCCGAGCGCCATGATCGCGCGCAGGTTCGGGAGAGCCTGCGTGCGCGCGCTGAGGAAGGGCCGGCAGGTCGCGATCTCGGCGGGAGTGGGTTTGTTTTCTGGTGGCGCGCAGCGCACCGCATTGGTGATCATCGCCCCTTTCAGGGTGAAGCCGTCATTTGGATCGGCGCGATACTCGCCTTCCGCCAGCTGGAGTTTTTTCAGCGTGCCGTAGAGCAGGTCGCCGGCGTAGTCGCCGGTGAACGGGCGGCCGGTGCGGTTGGCGCCTGTACGGCCCGGGGCCAGACCTACGATGAGCAACCGCGCATCCGGGTCGCCGAACGAGGGCGCCGCGCCATTGAACCAGGTCGGCTCGGCGCGCGCATTGGCTTCACGATAGGCGACGAGACGCGGGCAGAGGGGGCAATCTGGCGGCGCTTCGGGCGGGGCCTTAGTCTCGATCTTCGTCTTCGTGGGCATAATCGTGTCGGCCTTCCGAGCGCTCGCGTGGCGGGCGGCCAATTAGATTAGCCAGATCGACGAGATCGACAAAATTGTCCGCCGCGCGCCGCACGTCGTCCGAGGCCATCGGCGGATTCGACTTGATTGTGGAGACGACACTGACGCGCATCCCCTTGCGCTGCACCGCCTCGATGGCGGCGCGGAAATCGCCGTCGCCGGAGAAGAGGAAGGCGTGGTCGACGAAAGCGCTGGCTTGCATCAGGTCGACCGTGATCTCGACATCCATGTCGCCCTTGAAGCGGCGTCGACCATTGGGGTCGATGTATTCCTTCGCGGGCTTCGTGACCAACGAATAGCCATTGTAGTCCAGCCAGTCGACGAGCGGCCGGATCGGGGAGAAATCCTGGTCCTCCACCAACGCCGTATAATAATAGGCGCGCACCAACCGGCCATGCTGCTTGAACTCGTCCAAGAGCTTGCGGTAATCGATGTCAAAGGTCAGGCCTTTCGCCGCCGAGTAGAGGTTCGCGCCATCAATGAAGAGCGCGACGCGTTCGTCAGGGTGAATGAGGCGGTCGAGTAAATTCATGTGTCGTATTTGGTCCCAAAGAGCGACGCGCGCGATTCAATAAACGGACATGCACAACACGACTGCCTGGATCGCAATGGGAACCAACATGCCTTTTGCAGGCGTGTCGGGCGCCGATTTGCTGTCGCGCGCGCGCGATGCGTTGCTCAGTGAAGGCGTGAGCGTGCTGCGTTGTTCCGGCGTGTGGCAAACCGCGGCGTGGCCCGCGGGAACCAATCAGCCTGATTACTTCAACGCGGTGATCGAAGCAGACGTCGGCGATCGCGATCCGCGCGCGCTCTTCGATCTACTGCGCTTGGTTGAGGAGCGCTTTGGCCGCGCGCGTCGTGAGCGTTGGGGCGCACGCACGCTCGATCTCGATATTGTGGCGATGGGAGGGCTGAGCGGCTTCTTTGACGGCATTGAGTTGCCGCATCCGCGCATGGCCGAGCGGGCGTTCGTATTGGCGCCGCTGGCGGAGCTGGCCCCGGGCTGGCCGCACCCAGGACTGGGGCGGACCGCCGCGGAGCTGCTCGCGGGCCTCCCTCCGGCCGGGGGTTACCGCCGAATTAGTGATTTCCAGCCGCCGGCGGGGTAGGGAAGGGCTGTCCTTTTCGCGCTTGCGGTGGTGCTTCGCATTGCGAAATACCGCGCGGGGCACTAGTTTATCTGCCCGATCCGTCCAACTGACCTTAAGGAAGCACGCCTTGGCCCGCGTAACCGTCGAAGATTGCGTTGATAAAATTCCGAACCGGTTCTCGCTGGTGCTGCTCTCCGCCCATCGGGCGCGTAACATTTCCTCGGGCTCCGAGCCGCTGGTTGACCGCGATCGCGATAAAGATCCGGTGGTGGCGTTGCGCGAAATCGCTGAGTCCGCGATCAGTCCGGAAGAGCTGCGCGACAGCTACGTGAACCTCTACCAGGATGTCGCACCGGCCGCGCAGGCCGAGGACGAGCAGGATCGTCTGGCGCTGGCCGCCCCGGTCGAGACCAGCGAAGAGGACGTGCTGCGCGCGCTGCAGCAAGAAGCCGAAGCGCAGCGCGACGAACGGTACTGAGCCGATGGCGGGCGGTGACGACGCTGTCGCCGCCAAGATCCCCGCCGGCTCTAAACCAGCTGGCGCGGGAGATGCGCCGCCACGCACACGCTTCCTCCGCCAGTTCGAGCTGGTGGAGCGGATGCGCGAGTACGATCCCTCGCTCGATGAAAGCTTGGTGAACCGCGCGTACGTGTACGCGACGGTGAAGCATGGCAGTCAGAAGCGCCATTCCGGCGACCCGTATTTCGCGCACCCCATTCAGGTCGCGGGCATTCTCACCGAGTATAAGCTCGATGCCGCCACGATCGTCGCGGGCCTGCTGCACGACACGATCGAAGACACCGACGCTACGCGCGAAGAGATCGAAGCCAGCTTCGGCGCGCAGATCGCCGATCTGGTTGAGGGCGTCACCAAGCTTTCGAAGCTCGAAATCCAATCCGAGGAGAATAAGCAGGCGCAGAACCTGCAGAAATTCATCCTCGCGATGTCGAAGGACGTGCGCGTTCTGATCGTGAAGCTGGCGGATCGCCTGCACAACATGCGCACGCTGAGCCACATTCCGAACCCAACGAAACGCCGGCGCATCGCCACCGAAACGCTGGAAATTTACGCCCCGCTCGCGCGCCGCATCGGCATGGAGAAGATGGCGCGTGAGTTGGAGAACCTCTCCTTCCACGAAGCGTTTCCCGAAGCCGAAGCGGCGATCAATGCGCGCCTTGAACAGCTGCGCGTCGAAAAGGGCGCCAATGTCGCCATCATCATTCAGACCATCATGGAAGTGTTCGAGTTCGCCGGCATCGATGCGCGCGTGTACGGGCGCGAGAAGCAGGCCTATTCGATCTGGCGCAAGCTGCAGCGCAAGAGTGTGGAGTTTTCCGATCTCGCCGACGTCTATGCATTCCGCGTGATCGTCAGCGACGCGAACGATTGTTATCGCGCCCTGGGTCTCGTGCACCAGACGTGGCGCTGTGTGCCGGACAAGGTCGAGGATTATATCTCGAACCCGAAGCCGAACGGCTACCGCTCGATCCACACGATCGTGATCGGCCCGGGCAATGTCCGTGTCGAAATCCAAATCCGCACCGAGGACATGGATCAGATCGCCGAAAACGGCGTCGCCGCGCACTGGCGCTACAAGAATGAATCCTACGGCTTCGACGAAGAGACCGCCGCCTCGGTGGGGCTTGATGCGCGCGAGGCCACGCGCTCGCTGTTGGAAATCGCCGAGCACGGCGGTGACGCTTCGGAATTCCTCGAGCACGCCAAGCTCGAAATGTACCAGGATCACGTTTTCGCCTTCACGCCCAAGGGCGCGTTGATCCCGCTGCCGCAGGGCGCGACGCCGCTTGACTTCGCCTACGCCGTGCACTCCGGCATTGGCGACCGCACGACCGGCGCGAAGATCAACGGCGTCGAGCGCCCTTTGCGCACGTCGCTGCGCAATGGCGATGTCGTGGAAATCATTATCGGCGACAAAGTCGCGCCGGTGCCGGGCTTCGAAGCGTTGACCAAAACCGGCCGCGCGAAATCCGCGCAACGACGCCTGGAGCGGCAAGCCAAGCGTGACGAATTCATCCGCCTTGGCCGTGATCTCGTCGCCCATGCTTTGCATCGCTATGGGCACGAACTGGCCGATACCGCGCTTCAGCAGGCGGCCGAACGTTTGGGCAAGGAAGACGAAGAGGATGTCTTCATCGCGGTGGGCGAAGGCGCGTTGAAGGCCAACGCCGTCGCTGTCGCCGCCTTTCCGGGGCTCGAAGAGCGAGTCCGCAAGGATTCCGGCCGCAAGCCGATGGATGCGGAGAAGGCCAAGCTCTACGTCAAGGGCGGCGATCTCACGCCCGGTGTGGCGCTGCATTTCGCCGAGTGCTGCTCGCCGATCCCGGGCGACCGTATCATTGGCGTGCAGATTCCGAACAAAGGTGTGGTCATCCACACAATCGACTGCGAGCAACTCGCGGCGCTGGAGGACGACAAGGATGTCACCTGGGTCGATCTGGCTTGGACGCCAACGGCGCTCAATCGCGCGCTCGCGACCAGCCGCGTGCTGGTGACTGTGGAAAACAAGCGCGGCGTGCTGGCGGACCTGTGCCGCACGATCGCGGAAAACGAAGGCGACATCATTAATCTGCGGCTGGCCAAACGCACGGCGGACTTCTTCGACATGGTGTTCGATATCGAAGTCGCCGACGCCAAGCACCTGACCAACATCCTGGCCGCGTTGCGCGCCATCCGGGCGGTGAAGGAAGCCGAACGGGTCAAGGGCTGAGCGGCCACGTGACGGGGCGCGGGCGGAAGGCTATCTAGGCGGCCATGAATCAAGACCAAGTTCTCGACGAATTCCGCGCGGCGGGCGCCCTTCTGGAAGGGCATTTCATCCTGTCCTCGGGGCTCCACTCCCCTGTCTTCTTCCAGAAGAATGCGGTGTTCATGGATCCCGCCCGCACGGAGCGGCTGTGCAAGGCGCTCGCCGAGAAGGCGCAAGCTGCGTTCGGCAGAATCGACGCCGTCGTGTCGCCGGCGGTGGGGGCGATCATCCCAGGCTATGAGACGGCGCGCCATCTTGGCGCACGGGCGATGTTCGTGGAGCGGGAAAACGGCGAATTCCAATTGCGTCGCGGCTTCGAGATCAAGCAGGGCGAGCGCGTGCTGATGGTCGAAGACGTCGTGACGACCGGTCTCTCGTCGCGCGAATGCTTGGACGCCATTCGCGGTCACCCGGGCGAACTCGTTGGCGCGGCGTGCCTGATCGATCGCTCGGGCGGGAAAGCCGACATCGGCGTGAAGCTCGTCTCGCTGGCAAGCGTCTCGGCGCCCGCTTATCCCGCCGATCAATTGCCGCCAGATCTGGCGGCCCTGCCGGCAATCAAGCCGGGTTCACGAGGTCTCGCCGCATGAGCACGCGCGTGCGGCTTGGCGTGAACATCGACCACGTCGCCACCATCCGTAACGCCCGCGGCGGGGCGGCGCCCGATCCGGTGCGCGCGGCGATCATCGCCGAACAAGCCGGCGCGGATGGCATCACACTGCACATTCGCGAAGATCGCCGTCACGTGCGCGAGGATGATCTCTTCCGCATGGTTGAAGCGGTGAAACTGCCCATCAATCTGGAAATGGCGTGCGCGGAGGAAATGCTCGCCAGCGCGCTCAAGGTGAAACCGCACGCGGTTTGTCTCGTGCCGGAGCGGCGCGAAGAACGCACGACCGAAGGCGGGCTCGACGTCGCCGGCCAGCACAATCACGTTGCGCCCTTCGTGCGCCAGCTGCGTGAAGCGGGCGTGCGCGTCTCGCTCTTTATCGATCCCGACCTACGCCAGATGGAAGCTGCGCAGAGTCTCGGCGCACCGGTCGTGGAGATTCACACCGGCGCGTTTTGCGAAGCTGTCGCCGAGGACGACCAGGCGCGCGCCGCGCGCGAGTTGGAAGCGATCCGCGTCGCCGCTAAGGATGGCGCAGCGCGCGGTCTCGAAATCCACGCCGGCCACGGCATCACCTACGAGAGCGTGTCGCCAATCGCGGCCGTGCCTGAAGTGCGTGAGCTGAACATCGGCCATTTCATCGTCGGTGAGGCCATCTTCGTCGGCCTGCCCAATGCGATCGCCGAGATGCGCCGCCGCATCGATCTGGCGCGGAGCGCCGCATGATCCTGGGCATCGGCTCCGATATCATCGACATCCGCCGGATCGAGAAGACGTTGGAGCGTTTTGGCGACCGGTTTATCCAGCGCATTTACACGGACAAGGAACGCGCCCGCGCCGAACGGCGTCCGCTTGAGCGGGCGGCGACCTACGCCAAGCGCTTCGCGGCCAAGGAGGCGACCGCCAAAGCCCTGGGAACCGGCCTGAAGCAGGGGGTGTTCTGGCGCGATATGGGGGTCTCGAACCTGCCCAGCGGCCAGCCGACCATGATTTTGACCAACGGCGCGGCGGCGCGACTGGCCAAGCTCACGCCTCCAGGGCATACCGCATACATCCATGTCACATTGACCGACGACTACCCGCTTGCTGTCAGTTTCGTCATTATTTCGGCCGAGTTGACGCCGACAGAGCCGGGTGTTGGCGCGTGAGATACCTCCGCCCGGATGGGGAAAAGCTTGGCCGCGCTGGGGCCCGGTACGTCAGTGAAAAGACGCTCGTGTCGTTGGGCGCCCGGTTGGGGCGTCGCCGGGGCGGGTCGCGAGTGAGAAGCGCATGAGCATGTCGACGACGGGGAGTTCAGAACCGGCGATGGCCGTCTTTTGGGACAACGTGAAAACGATCCTCTATGCGCTAGCGCTGGCCATGGTGCTGCGCTTCACGATCGCGCAGCCGTTCCGCATTCCTTCGGGCTCGATGCAACCGACCCTGGAGATCGGCGATTATATCGTGGTGACCAAATGGTCCTATGGCTATGGCCGATTCTCGTTTGCACCGCTTGAGGGCTTGCTGCCGCACGGACGTTTGTTCGGCAGTGCGCCGCATCAGGGCGACGTTGTCGTTTTCCGCCCGACCCCGGAGCCGGATCGCGACTTCATCAAGCGCGTGATCGGCATGCCCGGTGACCGCATCCAGATGATCGACGGCGTGCTGCATATCAACGGCCAGGCCGTGCAACGCGAAGCATTGGGCGTCATCGACTTTGAGAATGAGGACGGGTTCATCGAACGCATCCCTGCCTATCGCGAGACGCTGCCCAACGGCGTCAGCTATACGGTCTTCGACAAAAATCCCCGCAGCGAACTCGACAACACGCGCGTCTATGAAGTGCCCGAAGGCCATTATTTCATGATGGGGGACGACCGGGATAATTCGGCCGATAGCCGCGTGCCCTCTGTCGTCGGTTATGTGCCGTACGACAATCTCGTTGGCCCCGCGCAATTCGTCGTCGTTTCATTTGACGGAACAACCTCGCTCTTCCGGCCATGGACGTTGTTCACCGGCTTCCGCGGCGAACGCTTCTTGAAGGCGGTCGAATGAGCTTGCAGCAATGAGCGGGCGGGATCACGACGCCCGGCTCGCTGAGCTGGAACAACGCATCGGCTATGTGTTCAACGACCGCGCGTTGCTGCGCGAGGCCGTGACGCATGGCAGTGTGGACAATGGCGCGCGCAAGAAACGCGATTACGACCGCCTGGAATTCCTCGGCGACCGTGTGCTCGGCCTGATCGTGGCCGAGCGCTTGCTGGCTGAGCATCAGAATGAGACCGAGGGGCAATTGGCCCCGCGCTACAATGCGCTCGTCAATAAGCACGCCTGCGCTCGCGCCGCCCGTGCGGCGGAATTGGGCGCGGCGCTTGTGCTCTCCCCTTCCGAGGAGGCGAGCGGCGGGCGGCTGAAAGAGGCAATCCTGGCCGACATCTGCGAATCCGTGATCGCGGCGCTCTATCTGGACGGCGGATTCGAGACGGCGCGGGCGTTCGTAACCAAATTCTGGGGCGACGCGTTCGACGATGTGAAGTCAGCGCCGCGGGACGCCAAAACCGCGCTGCAGGAGTGGGCGGCGGCGCGGAAACGTGGTTTGAGCTATGTCATGATCAAGCAGACCGGCCCGGAACACGCGCCGCATTTCATCATTGAGGCGCACGTTGACGGGTTTCCGCCGGCGCAGGGCGAGGGTGGTTCCAAGCGCGACGCCCAACGCGCGGCCGCGGCGGCGTTTCTGAAGGAGCGTGGCGTCCATGGCTGAGCAACGCTGTGCCGTGGTTGCGGTGCTGGGTGCGCCGAACGCGGGCAAATCTACGCTCGTAAACACGCTCGTCGGCGCGAAGGTCGCCGCCGTGACGCAAAAGGTGCAGACGACGCGGGCGCTCGTGCGCGGCATCGCCATGCACGACGAAGTGCAATTGATCCTGATCGACACGCCCGGCGTGTTCGCGCCGAAGCGCCGCCTGGATCGCGCCATGGTGGCCGCGGCCTGGAGCGCGCTTGAGGGCGCGGACGCGGTCATTCACGTGGTCGATGCGGCGGCCCACACGGCGGAAAACCCGAAGGGCGCTGATGCGTTGGCGGTCTCGGATGCTGCGGCGATTTCCGCGAAGCTGAAGGAGATGAATCTCGCCTCCATCCTCGTTCTGAACAAAGTTGATCTCGTGCCGCGCCCCGCTTTGCTGGCGCTGACGACGAAGCTCGTTGAGGAAGGGCTCTACACCGACGTCTTCATGATCTCGGCCAGAACCGGCGACGGCGTGGACGACATCACGCGCGTCCTCGCCGAACGCGCGCCAGAGGGCCCTTGGCTCTTTCCGGAAGATCAAACCATGGATGCGCCCGCGCGTGTGCTGGCAGCTGAGATTACACGCGAAAAGGCGATGCTGCGTCTGCACGACGAAATTCCCTATGACATGATCGTCGAAACTGAATCGTGGGAAGAGCGCAAGGACGGCTCGGCCAAGATTGATCAGACGATTTATGTTGCGCGCGAGAGCCAGCGCAAAATCGCCATCGGCGCGGGCGGCAAAACCATCAAGATCATCGGCGAAGCCGCGCGTAAGGAAATGGAAGCGGCGTTCGATCGCCGTATTCACCTCTTCCTGCACGTGAAGGTGCGCGAAAACTGGTCCGAAGAACGCGCGCTCTATCAGCGGCTGGGCTTGGACTACGAAGCTTAGGCGATGGAATGGGTCGACGACGCCATTGTGCTGGGCGCGCGCCATTTCGGTGAAGGCAAACTGGTGGCGGAAGTGTTCTCGCGTGAGCATGGCCGCTATGGCGGCGTCGTGCATGCGGGCCGTAAATCGCAACCGATCCTGCAGGCGGGCAACGTCGTGCATGCGGGGTGGAAAGCGCGGCTCTCCGAGCAGCTTGGCTTTTACTCGCCGCTTGAACTCATCGAGCCGCACGCGACGCGCCTATTGGACGATCCGATTGCGTTGGCAGGGCTCTCCTCGGCCTTGACCCTAATCCGCAGCGCTACGCCCGAGCGGCAAGCCTATCCGCAACTTTATGACGCGCTGATTGTGTTGATCGAAGCGATGCCGCATCACGATATTTGGCCCGCGATCTATGCGCGCTTTGAATTGGGTCTGCTTTCGGCGCTTGGTTACGGCCTCGATCTCACACGCTGCGCGGTGACGGGCGAGACGGAGAACCTGGCTTGGGTCAGTCCGCGTACCGGCCGAGCGGCGACCTACGAAGCGGGCGCGCCGCACAAGGATGTGCTGTTCCGCCTGCCGCCGTTCCTGGTCAATTCGGAAGCGGAACTGGAATCGGGCGACGTCGCCGACGCCTTTGCCATCGCCGGCTACTTCATTGAGCGCCGATTGTTCGATCAAAAGGGCGAGGGGCTGCCAGAAGCACGGCGCAGACTGATCGAGCGCTTGGGTTTTGCTGGCCGACTCTGATTAGCAGGTGTCAGGTGTCACGAATCAGGTGTCAGCGCCCGCTGGCGTTCGGCGGCGAATTCTGACACCTGAAACCTGGTACCTGACACCTGGAAGCTAGAATGGCTGACGACGCGACACGGACCCCGGAAGAAGGCGGGCGCATTGTTGAGGAGCCGATCGGCGAGGCGCTGGCGAAGCGCTATCTCGCCTACGCGCTCTCCACGATCACGAGCCGGGCGCTGCCGGATGTGCGCGACGGGTTGAAGCCGGTGCACCGTCGCGTGCTCTACGCGATGAAGCGGCTGAACCTCACCGCCGACGCCGCGTTCCGCAAATCCGCGAAAGTCGTCGGCGACGTGATGGGCGATTATCACCCGCACGGCGACCAATCGATCTATGACGCGCTCGTGCGTTTGGCGCAGGATTTCAACTCGCGTTACCCGCTGATCGACGGCCAGGGCAATTTCGGCAACATCGACGGCGATAGCCCCGCCGCCATGCGCTACACCGAAAGCCGCATGACCAAAGCAGCGGAAGCGCTGCTTGAGGGCATCGATGAAGATGCCGTGGATTTCCGGCCAAGTTATGACGGCTCGAAGGAAGAGCCGGTCGTTCTGCCGGCGGCGTTTCCCAACTTGTTGGCGAATGGCGCGGCCGGCATCGCCGTCGGCATGGCGTGCTCTGTGCCGCCGCACAACGTGGCGGAATTGATCGATGCATCGCTGCTGCTGATCGACAATGGCAAAGCGACGACGGCTGATCTTCTGAAGGTCATGCCCGGCCCTGACTTCCCAACGGGCGGCATCGTCGTTGAATCGCCGGAGAGCATCCTCGAAGCTTATGAAACGGGGCGCGGAGGTTTCCGCGTGCGCGCGCGCTGGCAGACGGAAGATTTGGGCCGCGGCCAATGGCGCATCGTCGTCACCGAGATTCCGTACCAGGTGCAGAAGTCGAAGCTGGTGGAAGCTTTGGCGGCGGTGATCGAAAACAAGAAAGCGCCGCTTTTGGGCGACGTGCGCGACGAGAGCGCCGAGGACATGCGCCTCGTGCTTGAGCCGAAATCGCGCACGGTCGAGCCTGCGGTGCTGATGGAGAGCTTGTTCAAGCTCACCGCGCTCGAAGCGCGGATTTCGCTCAACATGAACGTGCTCGACGCGGCTGGCGTGCCGCGCGTGATGAGCTTGAAGGACGTGCTGCGCGCGTTCCTCGATCACCGCCGCGATGTGCTGCAACGGCGCACGGCCTATCGCCTTGAGAAGATCGCGCAACGCTTGGATGTGTTGGCGGGCCTGCTGATCGTCTATCTCAATCTGGATGAAGTCATCCGCATCATCCGCAACGAGGATGATCCGAAGGCGAAGCTGATCGCGCGTTTCAAGCTGAATGAGACGCAAGCCGAAGCCATTCTCAACACGCGTCTGCGCCAATTGCGCAAGTTGGAAGAAATGGAAATCCGCCGCGAGGACGCCGCGTTGCGCGCCGAGCAGGCGGAGCTGCAAGGCTTGCTCGAAGACACGCGTAAGCAATGGCGCAAGATCGCGGGCGAGCTGAAGGAAACCAAGAAATTGTTCGGCGCCGGCACGCCGTGGGGCAAGCGCCGTACCGAGCTCGGCGAAGCCGGCGAAGTGCCGACAGAGATCGATGTGGAAGCCTTTGTCGTGCGCGAGCCGGTCACGGTCGTGCTCTCCGAGAAGGGTTGGATCCGCGCCATGAAGGGCCACCTCGCTGATCTCTCCGAGATCAAATACAAAGAGGGCGACGGGCCGCAGCACATCGTGCAGTGCGAGACGACGGACAAGCTTCTGCTCTTTGCGTCGGACGGTCGAGCGTTCACGCTCGACGTACACAAGTTGCCGGGTGGACGCGGGCATGGCGAGCCGGTGCGCCTCTCCGTTGAACTCGGCGACATCGACGAAGCGGTGGCGCTCTTCAGATACGAGGAGGGTTCGAAGCGCGTGGTGGCGAGCCACGAGGGCTATGGCTTCATCATTCCCGAAAGCGAAATGCTGGCGACCAAGCGCTCGGGCAAGCAAATCCTCAATGGCCGCGCGATGCAGGCGGCGAAAGTGGTGGGCGATCAGGTGGCCGTCATCGGCGAGCGCAAGAAGCTGCTGATCTTCCCACTCTCCGAATTGCCCGAGATGACGCGCGGCAAGGGCGTGAAATTGCAGAGCTATGCCGACCGGGGTCTCGCGGACGTGAAGACCTTCGGGAAGGAAGAGGGCCTGAGCTGGGAGGATTCCGCAGGCCGCACCCGCGTGGTGGCGGAATGGAAGGACTATCGCGGTAAGCGCGGCGGCGCCGGCAAGGTGGCGCCCAAGGGCTTTTCGCGCTCCGGGCGTTTCTCTGACGTGATCGGCTAGGGAGCCGGCGGCGTTTTTTTAGAGACCACGGTCACACTGAAAACGTGCTCCCGCCTGGGCTTTCCTGTATGTAGGCCCATGACTCGTAGTCAGAGGGAGCCTCAATGAGCGGCCTACTTATCGTCCTGATCATCGTCGTCGTCTTGGCGGTGCTGCTGATCGGCATCTATAACCGCCTCGTCGCGCTGAGGCAGAATTGCAATCAGGCGTTTGCCGACATCGACGTCCAACTGAAGCAACGCCACGACCTGATCCCGAACCTGGTCGAGACGGTGAAGGGCTATGCGAGCCACGAAAAGGGCACGCTTGAAGCCGTGATCCAAGCGCGGAATGCGGCGGTGAGCGCCGAGCGCACCGGCGATCCCAAGGCGATGGGCGCCGCCGAAGGCGTGCTGGGTGCGGCCCTGGGCCGTTTGATCGCGTTGGCGGAGGCCTATCCGGACCTGAAAGCCAATACGAATTTCCAGCAATTGCAGGCTGAACTCTCGGACATCGAGAACAAGCTCGCCGCCGCGCGCCGCTTCTTCAACAACGCCGTCGGCGAATACAACACCGCGCGCGAACAATTCCCGGCCGTGATCTTCGCTGGCATGTTCGGCTTCGGACCGCGCGACTTCTTCGATGTCGGCGAAGAAAGCCGTGCTTCGATGGACGCCGCCCCGCCGCAGGTGAAGTTCAACTAAGGAGCGACGCCAGTGGGCGGCGCCTTCGGCCTCCAGACTCATATCTGGAACAACAATTGGAAGACCGTCCTGCTCATGGCCGGTTTTCCAATCCTGTTGTTGTTGCTGACCTATGCGCTCTTCCTGCTGTTCGCGGGGCTGAGCGGCACGTACTCCGGCAACGATCCGGTCGCGGGCTATTTCATCTGGGCCGGCGACGCGATGGCCAACGCTTGGCCGTTCGCCATCGTGGGTGCGCTGGTTTGGTTTGGCATCGCCTATCTCTTCTATCAGGGCATAATCGACGCGGCGACCGGTGCGCGCAAAGTGGAGCGCAGCCAGGAGCCGAAACTCTACAATCTGCTTGAGAACCTCTGCATCTCGCGCGGCCTCACCATGCCTGCGCTGCGGATCATGGAGACCGACGGACTGAACGCGTTCGCGACGGGGCTCCACAAGGGACAATACTCGATCACCGTGACCCGGGGATTGATGAACACATTAAATGATGAAGAGCTTGAAGCGGTGCTCGCGCACGAGCTGACGCATATTCAAAACGCCGACGTGCGCTTGCTTGTCATCGCCGTGGTGTTCGTCGGCATCTTCTCGTTCGTGGGCGAGATGGCGTTCCGTGGGCTTTGGCATTCGGGTGGCGGCACGCGGACGCGCTCATCGTCGTCTGGCGACAATCGCAATGCGGGCGGCGCGTTTATCGCCATCCTGGTGGCGCTCGCCATGATTGCGATTGCCTATGCGTTGGCGATCGTCATTCGTTTTGCGCTGTCGCGGCGGCGGGAATATCTCGCCGACGCTGGCGCGGTGGAGCTGACCAAGAATCCGGACGCGATGATCTCGGCGTTGCAGAAGATCTCCGGCAACGCGGCGGTGAACGCGCCGTCGGAAGTGCGCGAGATGTTTATTGAGAACCCGCACTCGGATTTCGCCTCGATGTTTGCGACGCACCCGCCGATCGGCAAGCGCATTGAGGCGCTGGTCAAGTTCGCGGGCGGACGCGTCAGCGCGCCGCAAGCTGCGCCAGTGGCGGCGACGCCCGGCAAACGCGGTCCCTGGGGTTGAACAAAAAAAGGGGCGCGACCCGAAAGTCGCGCCCTAGGCTATGGAGCGATTTGCGAAATCAGTTCCAGACCTTGGTCCAGTGTTCTGAGAAGTCGCGGATGACGAGATAGGCGCCTTCCATCAATTCGCGCGCTTCCGGCAGATACATCCACGCGAACCAGGCGACGACGGCCACGATAATGAGGGTGACGATCCCGTCGCCGCCGCCGCTTTGCGGACGACCGCTGACAGTGGCGTAGGAGGCTTTGCGCAAGGCGCTGAACGGCGCCGAGATTGCTGCATAGACGATGCAGAGCACAACGATGGCCAGCCAAAGCGGCACGTCCGCCGGCGGCGTCCAGCTCAGGATCGAGCCCGCGCCGAGCAGCGAGAAGAACGCGACAAGGAACGCGATCAGCAGCGCGGCGGTGATGATGCTGAAGATGAAGGCCATGAAGCCGGCGAACACGCGCGTCAGGTAACCGGCCGGCTGCGCGGGCGCGGCGGAGGGGCCGGCGCCGTGATCGCTGGAGCGCCAGGATTGATCCCAGCTGCGCATTTGCGCGTTCCAGGCGCGGCGCTGGGCGCGCATCTGCGCGCGCCAGGATTTGCCGTTCTCTTCGGTGAAGTTGCGATATTCGTGTTTTGCGCGATCGATGATCTCTTGGGCGTTAAAAGGGACGCCGCGCGCGGCCGCCCATTCCGCGCTGGTATTGGCTGAGGGGATCAGGAACATCATCGCGATGTAGATCAGGATCATGCCGCCCGAGGTCGCGATCGCGGCGATGATGAAGAGCAAGCGGATGATGTTGACGTCGAGATCGAAATAGGCGGCGATGCCGGTGCAGACGCCGGCGATATTGGCGCCTTCCTTGATGCGATAGAGGCGCTTGCGTGGGCCTTCATAGCTTGCCTGTTCGGCGCGCGGCTCTTCACGCGGCTCGGCGCCGCCCTCCACGGGGCCCATCTCTTCGATGATGCGCGCCATCTCCGTGTGCGAGATCACGCTCTTGCCGGGTGAGAGATAGACGTTGCACTTGTCGGCGATGGCTTGCTGCAGATCGCGCACGATCTCGGCCTTGTCGGGGTTGGCGGCGAGCGCGGCTTCGGCGCGGGCGATGTAGGCGCGCAGGGCGTCGTAGGCCGGCTCCTCAAGCTGATAGGGATTGCCGGCGAGATTGATGGTGACAACGCGTTCCATGAGTCTTAGCGCCCCAAGCTTTCGAGGGTGGTGGTGAGGTGGCGCCAATAGGCGGCCAGTTCGTCGAGGCGCGACGCGCCCTTATCGGTGAGCCGGTAATATTTCCGCGGCGGGCCCTGGCCGCTCTCGACCCATTCGTAATCGACGTATTCCTCCCGGCGGAGCTTCGAGAGGAGGGGGTAGAGGGTGCCTTCCTGGGTGGCGAACGGCGTGGGAGCCAAGGTCGTGAGGATGTCGCCCACATAGACGGTCCGTCCCGACACCACGGTCAGGAGGGCAAATTCCAAAAGCCCCTTGCGGAGCCCGGCAAATTGTTCGTTCGCATCCGACATAAGCTACCTTGCGATAAAAAGGTATAGGGGCGTGTGAAGGATGTCAAGCGTGGCAAGGGTGGGTTGAAGCGGGGAGCGAGGCGAGGGTTTGGTTTGCCGGAAAGCGGCCAGCACGTTGGGCCGCGTGAAGCGGGGCTTCACACGGGTGGGGCAGCGCAGTCGCCGGCCTGCGGCCGGCGCTGCGGGTTAGGAGCTGTCGGCGGGAATGATGGCGCAGGGGGCTGCGCTGACGATGGCGTCGGCGACGGGCGCGGCAATCACGAGATTGAAGCGCTGGCCGCGCAGCT
>NZ_DASVYD010000016.1:0-5436 GCF_036392335.1 Vitreimonas sp. | reverse complement strand
AATTGCGACGCCGGGGGAATGTCGGCGAGTAATTGGAGCGCTTTCATGCGAAGCGGCTCTGGCGATCCGCCCCCACCATAAAGAAACGCGGCACCCTTTACCGACGCCAGGGGACGGGGCTGGTATTCCATGCGCTCCCCGGGCGTCCCGTCGCGGCCAATGAAGGGGACGCGTACTTGCACCTGCACAGTGAGCATACCCCCGGCAATCGTCGCATGTTGCAGCGTTCGCACGAGATCGCGAGGAATGAACTTCAGTAGCTGCGCTCGCAGCGCGTCCGCCGCTTGCGCGCGTTCGGCGCTAGCCTCTAACGCGGCCTTCAGAGCAGGGGCAACGGGAAGCGCACGGGCCAAATAGGCGCGTTGAGCTTCTTCGTCTTGTTCGCGGCGATAGACGTTCTGCGCCATCCGGTACGCGGCTTTGCCGAAGTATTTCGCTCCGCACTCGTTGCCGATGGCGCGGACTCTCCCGTCTCCGCCGCCGGAGACGGGAAACCAAACGAGAGCGCCGAATTTGTATTTGGGAAAAGCCGGGGCGCAGAGCGGACATCGCGCCCAACGCGCTGGGTCCTTCGCAAAGCCTTCCGGCACGTCGAAGGTCTTCAGCAGGACAGGTTTGGCCGCCTTATCGGGCGCCGTGTGAGAGTGCCAACGCCACGTCGTAGGGTCGCCCGTGTCGCGGACATGGGCCAAGAAGTCGTCGATGAATTCGGCGCCGGGGCGCTCGGTGAAAACGCCCTCGGTGTCGTGCGCTTGCACGGGGAGAATCGTCATGGACTAGCAAGCCTAGCATGCGCGCGAGCGATTCCTAATGTCCGCGACCTTCCAAGCGCGAACGCATTCCGTTTGCTACCATAGCCCTGTGGTCGACGCCGCCGGCAGGCGCGTCGGCGTTTGTTCGGGACGCCCCGCGGCCCGACGCCTTCAGCTCGGCCATCGCGCGCAGGGTGCGTCAGGGGACGCGCGCCAGCGCGGCGCGGCACGCGCTCGCCCTTGACGCGCGCGAGCACGGTGGCACCCGGCGGTCCTAGAGAGACTGAAGGTCGCGGATCGTCGCCTCAAGCAGGCGATACGCGCTCGGAAACTCATCCGGTTCGATCGCGGCAACGACCACTCGGAGCTTGCCGATTGCTCCGGCCAGGCTTTTGGCGGGCGTGCGACGCAGACGCCGCATCGCACGCGGACGCTCCTTCTCGAGCGCGACGAAACGTCGATCGATGTCGTAAAGCTTCCGAGCCTCGGGCAGCGCACGCTGCTGCGCATCAGTGAGCTTGAACCAGTCATGGTTGTCAGCAAGCCAAGCTTCGGTGTCTCCCCAGCGACGATGCAGCCGCTCGTTCTCGCGACGCAACGCCAGACATTGGCGCGCCAGTTCGAGAGCCGGATCGACTGTGACGTTTTCCGTCGGCGGCGCTTGTGCGATCGCGCGCGTTGGTAAAGCGCAGCCAGCGGCGAGTAATGGCGCTGCGGCTGCGCCCGCGATCAGAGCGCGACGCGAGGGGCCCGAAGTTTGACGCTGCTTCACAGCTCTTCTGCCCAAGCGGCTAAGACGATACGGCGCGGCGCAAAGCAGCTCATCCAAGCAGTGGCAATCGCGAACCGCACTAGCGTCGAGGCGCCGAGCGCCGCCGCGACGGCCATGGCGGCGTTCTCACTGCATTGGGCGACGTACCATCCAGCGACAATCCCGGCATAGCCGGACGGCGCCCAGACCAATGCGGCGCGGAGAATGCCCCATGCGAGATGCAGGAGTGCGCCGACGCACATCAGGATGCAGACGGACAGAAGGAAGGAGGAGATCATGGGCCTGGAGGCGTCATTGCCTTGAGATCACGTAGGATCGACGCAATGAGGTGATGAACTTCCTCATTTTCTTCGGGGCATACTTCGATGGCTGCAACCGCGAGCTTTCCGGCCAGGCCGAGCGCGCTGGTGGCGGCGAGTGTTGGCAGAACCGCTAGCAGCGTCTGCTGCTGTTCGTGCAACTCCTCCAATTGATCGTCGATGTCGTCGAGTTCGCGCGCTTCGGGCAGCGCCCGCTGTTGGCGACGGGACAGACTCAGATAGTTGTGCTCGCGCGCGAGCTTGGCTTCCAACCTTGACCATCGACGGGCCAAACGCTCGTGTTCAGCGCGCAGAGCGAGCCAGTTTTCGCACGCGACGACTGATTGATCGGCATCTGCCGTCGACCTTTCGAGTAGCAGCGGCGCTGCTGTCGCTCCGCCGAGAAGTGCTCGGCGTGAGGGACCGTGGGGGCGCGGGCCCGCGTTCGCCGCCACGGGTGGGCGTCGAGACATTGGTTTGCCTTTCTGGTACGTATGAGTCGTTTGCTATCACGCACAATAACAGCGTGATCGTTTTTTGCAAGTATGATCGCAAAAGCAAAATGCCGGAATTAACTGCCGCTCAAATACGCGCTGCCCGAGCGCTGCTGGACTGGACCCAACCGAAGCTCGCTGAGAAGACCAAGCTGTCCGTACCAACAATACGACGCATGGAAAGTGAGCGGGGACCTGCGGCCAGCACTGCTGCAAATGTCGAAGCTGTTCGGCGCGCACTCGAAGATGCTGGTGTCGTCTTCCTTGAGCCTAAAGAGATGAAGGCCGGCGGAGCGGGAGTCAGGCTGAAGAAATGAGTCATCGAAATGATGACGAACAGCGTCGCACTGTGTTGCCCGACGTTGCCGTGTGTGTCCCAGTTGTTTCCCGTTGTCTCCGGCGCCGGTCACGATCTTGACCGCGCGCCATTGCGTCCTGAGCTTGTGGATAAGTTGTGGGGAACGCAGGAGCAGAACGCATCATGTTCGAGAACATCGCAGAACCGCATGATCCGCTTTATTCGCGCAAGGAAGCGGCGCGCTATCTCACGGAATTGGGACTAGAGACCGCGCCGCAAACACTCGCGCGCAAATTCCACGAAGGTACGGGGCCGCTTTGCACGCACGTTGCCGATCGCGCCATGTATCGAAAAAGTCATCTCGACGCGTATTTCAGCACCCAGGTCTCGGCGCCGCGTCGTTCGTCGAGCGAGCCGCGCAAGCCGGCCCGCGAGCAAGCAAGCTTCGGATGAAATGCCTTGGCGCGCCCGCGCTGTCTCCACCGCCGAAGTCAATAGGCATGATCGTGCCTATTGACTCTCTCACCGCCAACAGGCGGCGCGCCCGGCGTTCGCGCGAAACTAGAACGAGATATTCGCGCCCGCGCTCGTGTGCTTCCGTTCTCATGCGATGCCACAGCGTTCGACACTCGCTCGCGTCATATCGCACAGTGTTGCACCGTGTTTCCTCACGTTGCATGCGGCCCGCATGCGGCCCGTCGCACCCTACTTGTGGGGTGCGGGCGCATGAAGGATTTGGTGCCCCAAAAACGCGTCGCCGCTGAGCTTGGCGTCAGCCGATCAAGTCTGTGGCGCGCAAGTCGAAGCGCCATTCCAGGATTTCCTTCGCCGGTCGTGCTTCGCGCACGCGTCTATTGGGTGCGCAGCGACCTACCGGCACTCAGGATCGCGATGGATCGCTTTCAAGGACGAAGCGCGTTCGAAGCAGAGCGGCGCCATGCGAAGGCGCGCGCTGCACTCGCCGAAGCCACTGGGCTAAAGCCTAAGCGCCGAAAACAGGCGAGCGCGATTCCACAGCCTGACCTGTTCGACGCTCCCGACACCGCCGGTCCCGGCGGGGCAGAGCGTGCTAACCGCGCCCGCCGATGCTGAGCGCCTTGGCGATCTCTTTCTCGACGCCCTTGCCGTACCTGAAGTCGAAGTCGCGTCCGTTGACACGGCCTGAGACAAGCTGATTGAGCGCGCGATCCATTTCTGGACGCCACGGCACCAGAGTTGATGAGAAGCGGTGATCGGCGCGCTCGATTAGTGCGTAGCTTTGCTCGGCCATGTGAATGCGGCTCGTGTAGAGCCCGTGAACAGAATCGCCATCGCGCGCGAAGTGCGGCACACGCCCTGTGTCGCGCTCGATGCGATCGCGCACAGCTTTCTCTTCCAGCGTCGTGAGAGCGCCGCGCCAATCGTGCGCGGGATGAAAGCCGTCGGCGCGGGTTTCGCCAAGGCCAAGCTTCTCCAACGTTGCTTCTCGTTGTTTCCAGGCCTCGCTCACTTCCTTGCCGAAGCCGTCGTGGCGTAATTGGCTGCGATCTTCGATGCCGTCCGCCATCCGGTCGAGCCAAGTTGGCCCGCGATAATCGGCTTGGCGCTCAAGCGAATGTGGATCGAGCAACGTGACGCGTGCGCTTTCGCGCCCGCCCAATCCTTCGCGGGCGGCCACACGGGCCTGGTAATCGTCAGGGAGATGGAACGTCCCGCCGGAATCGCGGGTGACAATGCCGTCGCGCCGGAGGGCCTCTAGTCGCCGCTCATGCATGATGATGTAGTTGTCGCGATCCCCCGGCCGCTGGCTGCGATGCAGCTCGGCCGAGTAGGTGAGGCCGTTCTTCTCGGCGATCTCCCAGATGGTACGATCCGACGCGCGCATTTCCGGCGTGGCGCGATCCAGTTGAACAATGGCGCCGCGTTCGACCTCGGTCAGGCCACGGAGATCGTCCAGACGTCCAACGCGCGCTGTCCAGAACTTGCCGTCAACGCCTTCGACGCCCACGAGGTGCGGTCCGCGGACGTCGTCGCCCAGTTGCTCCAACCCAACTAAGCGACCCGTCACGCGTTGGCTTGAATGCGCGGCTTCGAGTTCACGTGTCCGCTCGGGCTGAAGGCCGCGATCCTCGTGCGCCAACAGACGCGCTGTAGCGCGCTCCCGTTCACGCCGATCGGCGAGCCGGGTGAGTTGCTCCTCCAAATCGGCGTGCATACGCCAGGCGCCCGGTCGCGCCTGCTCGGCCAGGCCCAGTTCTTCCAAGCGATTGAGGCGTTGAACCAGTCGGCTCGCGCGCTTGCCCTCGTCAGGCAAATGAGCAAGCGCGACCTCACCGCCGCGTGTGTGACTTAGGAGATCGCGATCAAGCTCGGTGAATCGTTCGAGCTTTACAGCGCGATCGAGCCGATCCGGTTCAAGGCGCGGGCCGAGTAGCTCGGTCGCCAGTCCTTCGGCGCGTTCCCGGAAACCATGGGAAACATAAGAGCGCGGGATCACCATGTCGCGCCCGTCTTCTCGGCGGCCGCGCATCAGGAGATGGACATGGGGCCGACCGGTGTCGTGGTGCTCAGCCGCGATCCAGTCGATGCGCGTGCCGAGATCAAGTTCGACCCGGCGTACGAGGTCGCGGGTGTAGCTCTTCAAGTCGTCGATCTCCCCGCCGTGCTCGGGCGAGATGATGACCCGAAAATGGTGGCGGTCGTTTTCGCACCGCTCGACGAAGGCGGCGCCGTCCGCCCGGTCGAGCTCGCGGTCGAACACCTGCACGGGATCGCCCTCGCGTCCGGCACCGTCGCGCTCGACATAGAGGGCATGACGCATGAGCGCGCCGCCGCCGCTGCC